>NZ_JBSMEZ010000033.1:0-2929 GCF_056498605.1 Profundibacter sp. | reverse complement strand
CAAAGTCGGTGGCTGCCACACCGTCTTGTTTAACCACCGTCGATGATTGGAAAAATAATGTCTCGGTCTGTTCAAAACATGCCAACCGAAACCTATGACTATGTCATCATCGGCGCGGGATCGTCCGGGTGTGTGTTGGCCAATCGCCTGTCTGCAGATCGCGATGTGAGTGTCTTGTTGCTCGAGACTGGCGGCTCGGACATCAATCCGTTTGTGGCCGCCCCGGTTGGTGAAACCCAACTGCTGGGCAGCGCATATGACTGGGCTTTCCAGGCAGAGCCCGAACCGCGATTGGGGAATGCAATAATGGAACAGGCCCGCGGCAAGTGCCTTGGGGGGTCGTCCTGTATCAATGGCCAGCTATATTTTCGCGGGCACCCAGGGGATTACGACGAATGGGAGGCACTGGGCAATACCGGCTGGGGCTACAGGGATGTGTTGCCGATATTCAAGAAATTGGAACGCTGGGTTGGCGGCGAAGATGAATTTCGCGGCGACAAAGGCCCGCTAAGCGTGATTGGCAACACCTATGACAATCCGCTGTTCGATGCGTTTGTGCAGGCGGGCGTTGAAATGGGTCACCATCGAGTTGACGATTTCAATGGTGCAGATCCCGAAGGGTTTGGCCACTGCCAACACACCCATTACCGGTTTCCGGTGCTGCGCTGTTCGGCGTCTTACGCATTTCTTTTTCCGGCCCGGTTCCGGCGAAACCTGACGATCCGCAAACTAGCCGTGGCAGACCGGGTTCTGATCGAAGACAAGGTCGCAAAAGGGGTAATTTATACGCGTAAGGGTCAGCAATATCTGGCCCGCACAAACCGCGAAGTTATTGCCAGCGCCGGGCCGTATCAGTCGCCCAAACTCCTGATGTTATCCGGCATAGGGGACGGCGCACAGCTGGCCAAGCATGGCATCGAAACAGTCGAGCATGTGCCGGGAGTTGGTCAAAACCTTCAGGACCAAACCGGGTCATTTGTACAGCATGACTGCACTCAGCCCATCACCTATTTCACTTACACCAAACCATTGCGCGCCGCCGTCGCCGTGGCAGAGTGGCTGTTGTTGGGGCGTGGTCCGCTGACGTTGTTCCCGATGGCCAGCAGTGCGATGTTGCGCTCATCCACAGCGGCTTCACGGCCGGATTTACAGTTCTACATGTTCCCGGTTGCGGTAAACCAACATTCCGAGGGTACGTTCGAGCCACGCTCGCATGCCTATAATATTCATTGGGGTGTCATTCATCCCAAAAGTCGGGGGTCGGTGCGGTTACGCTCAACCCGGTCTTGCGATGATCCGATTATTCAGCACAACTATTTTGCTGCCGAAGAGGACCGGGTTCTTAACCGCAAAGCGTTCAGAATTGCCCGCGACATTCACGCGCAAAAGGCGTTGGCCCCCTATCGCGGGCCCGAGGTAGCCCCTGGGCCGGAATGCCAGAGCGACGCGGATATTGACGATCATACATCGCGCTATTTCGCCAATCACTATCATGCGTGCGGTACCTGCAAAATGGGCGTTGACGACGCCGCCGTGGTGAATCCGCAGTTTCAGGTGCGCGGTATTAAAAACCTGCGTGTCATTGATACATCGGCGATGCCCATTGTCGTGTCCGGCGGTTTGAATGCCGCGGCCATGATGTTTGGCGAAAAAGGCAGCCAAATGTTGATAGACGCATGGAAATAATAAACGCCGCAGGTCGACATGGATGGAGGACACCCCAATGAAAGATAACGTTGCACAGTATCTGGATGCCCATGGCATTGATCACCCAAGCAATGCCTTGGCGCGTCGTGACGTTGCCCACTGGATTGACGGCAAGCCGATTGCTGAAGGCGTGCGAATTGACGTGTTCGAGGCCAGCACAGGGGGTGTTTTGTGTCAGACTTTTGAAGCCACGCAAACTATTGTGGACATGGCGGTTCAGGCGGCGCGCCTTGCGTTTGACAACCCCAAATGGTCCGGCTTGCGCCCACTTGACCGACAGGCATTGGTGCTGCGGCTGGCCGATCTGATCGAAGAAAACGCCAGCGAACTGGCCTTTCTGGAATCGGTGGATGTGGGCAAGCCGATAGCGCAGGCCAGAGAGGTCGACATTGCCGGATCGGTCGATGTGTTGCGCTATTTTGCCGGGTGGAGCGGTAAAATTGATGGCCGCGCTGCGCCGCTGGCGGCCTATGATCCGCAGTATTTTGGCATGACCCTCAAACATCCGGTGGGTGTTGTCGGGGCAATTGTGCCGTGGAATTTCCCGTTGCAAACGCTGGTCTGGAAAAGCGCCGCCGCCCTTGTTGCGGGCTGCACATTGGTGATCAAACCCAGCGAAATCACGCCCCTGACGGCGCTGCGATTTGCCGAACTTACCAAACTAGCGGGGTTTCCCGACGGGGTCATCAACGTGGTCAACGGCACCGGGGCGATCACCGGCGCGGCGCTTGTGGCACATCCCGATGTCAACAAGATCACCTTTACCGGCTCGACCGAGGCGGGGTTGGTCGTTGGGCGCGCAGCACTTGGAACGATGAAACGGATCACCCTTGAGCTTGGCGGGAAATCCCCGGTTCTGGTGACCAAGAACGCTGATATTAATTGCGCGGTCGAGGGTGTTGTGAATGGTATTTTCTTTAATGCCGGTCAGGTGTGCGACGCGGGTTCAAGGCTGATTGTTGCGGATGAAATCCACGATGTTTTTATGCAAAAGCTGGTCGAACATGTGCGCGCCCTGCCGATCGGGCCGGGGCTGGATGAACAGGTATTTATTGGCCCGCTGGCGTCAGAGGCGCATAAGCGCAAAGTTGCGAGTTTTGTCGAACTGGCAAAACAGGGCGGGCTTCATATGGTGGTTGACCAATGCGCCGTACCGGAAAACGGATATTATTGCAGCCCGGTCATCATTCAAGACTGTCCGCCCGATCATCCTTGTTGGACA
>NZ_JBSMEZ010000032.1:0-4626 GCF_056498605.1 Profundibacter sp. | reverse complement strand
CTTCCAAAAGATAAAGGAATTCAAAAGGATAGCATTACGTGCATGTAAAACTGACGATAGTTTTAAGGCCATGATTTCAATCGTCGCAACCGTCATTCATTTGCGGTAAACGTCAACAGGCCCTATTCCCTTTCACCTGCCCAAAACCGATATTGCTCCGCTCTCCCAATCCATACCGTAAACATCCCCCGATCACCGCCAGCGAAATCACCAACCACACCCCCCCCCAGACCACCGTGGCCCCACCGAATTTTTCCGCCAGCATATAGGCGTCCGACCGCTCGCCCGACCGCGCAATCGTGTCGCTGAAGATATCAAACGGCACATAGATCATGCTGGTCAGCCCGATCACCCGCAGCGCCAGATCGTTGATGCTGTGTGGCAGAAACCGCGCCGATGCCAGCATCATAACGCCCAGTCCCACACTAAAACCCAGCGCAAACCACTCGCGGATATAGAACGCCGCGATCAGCAAGGTGGCGACCCCAAGCGCGGCCATCAACCCTCGATCCACCTTGCTTTTCAGCGCACTCAAAAACACCACCACCCCGATCAGCAGTGATCCAACATACCCCGCCGAGAAAATCACAAACAAATTGCCGTCACGTGTCGTGGTCAGCCCGCTCTGCCTGGGCGACACGCTGATGCTCACCACCTCGCCCCCTGTTAGCCATGCCGCCAGCCCGTGACTGATTTCGTGCAAAAATACGATCAGGATTTTCAATGGGGTGATCGCGGGGGTCTGCCATAGGGCAAACACCACAACCGTGATCACGATCAGCTGCCAATGTCCGCGCAATGCCTTCACAGCGGCCACATAAACGGGATGATCGCGCTGGCCAGCAGGCCAATCGACAAGTTCAGCGGTATCCCCACCCGCATGAAATCGGTAAATCGGTACCCCCCTGGTCCATAAACCAGCATGTTGGTCTGATACCCAATCGGCGTTGCAAATGACGCCGAAGCCGCCACCATCACCGCCACCACCAAGGGCCGCGCATCAATGCCCATTTCCGCCGCCAACCCGATGGCAATCGGCGTGATAACAACCGCCACCGCGTTGTTTGACACCAGTTCGGTCAATACCGACGTCAGTAGGTAAATCGCCCAGACAATCAGGAACGGCGGCAAGCTGCCCATATACGGGGCCAGCCCCCGCACAATCATCGCCACAGCCCCCGAGGCCTCCAATGCCGCGCCAATCGCCAGCATCGCGAAAATCATCGCCAGCAGGCGCCCGTCGATGTACGAAAATGCCTCGTCCGCATCAATGCAGCGGGTCACCAGAACCAGCGCCACCGCCAGAATGGCCAGCAGGAATATCGGCGCGACCCCGAATGCGGCCAGCCCCACAATCGCCAGCAGCGCCACGATGGCCACCGGCGCATGGTTCCGGCGAAACGCGCGGCCCGAGGGTTGCGAAATATCGACCAAACCCACATCAGTAGCAAGGCGTTGAATGTCCTCGGGCGCCCCTTCCAGCAGCAACGTATCGCCAACCCGCACCACCAGATCATCCAACTGCCCACTAAAATTCTGATTCCGCCGATGCACCGCCAGCGTATAAACCCCGTAACGCCGCCTAAGCCGCAGCGCGCCCAAAGTGCGCCCGATCATCTTGCACCCCGGCGTGATCAACACCTCGACGGTCGAGGTCGCCACCGCGCTTAACTGATCCACCCGCTTCAGGCTTTTGTTGCGCTGTAGCGACAGCAATTCAGTCATCGCGGTGCGCAACACCACGCGGTCACCAACCTTCAGCACCACGTCCTTCATGTTGCGCCGCAAACTCTCGTCACCGCGTAAAACGTCGATCAACCGCACCCCGTCGCGCTTGAACAATTGCACGTCCAGCACCTCGCGCCCGATCAAGTTGCTTTCCGGCGGGATCGCCGCCTCGGTGAAAAACTTCATCCGCGATTTATCCGACAAAAGGTTCGCCATACTATCGCGATCCGGCAACAATCGCGGCGCAATAAACCGCAGGTAAATCATGCCCCAGATCACCAGAAAAACCGCCAGCGGTGTGACCTCGAATATCGTGAACCCCTTCATCCCGTGGGTCCGCGCCACCCCGTCGACCAACAGGTTGGTCGAGGTGCCGATCAAGGTCAGCGTGCCACCAAGGATCGCCGCATAAGACAGCGGGATCAGCATTTTAGAGGCCGATATTTTCATCTTGCGCGACAGTTGCACAAACACCGGTATCATCACCACCACCACCGGCGTATTTGATACAATCGCGCTGGAAACCACCACAAACGCCATCAACGCGCCGATTGCCAGCGCTGGCCGCGCCTCGGCGTTGCGTTCGGCAATCTTGGTGAACCAGTTCAGCGCACCGGTGCGCACCAATGCCCCCATCACGATGAACATCGCGGCGATGGTCCAAGGGGCTGGATTGGACAGCACATTCAGCGCGGCGTCGTAAGGCAGGATGCCCAGCGCCAACAACGCCGCCACCCCCGCAATCGCCACCACCTCGGTTGGCAGAATTTCGCGCAGGAACATCACGAACATCACGGCCACAACCATCAAGGTGATGATCGCCTGCCCTGTCTGGGAAAATGTAAATAAATCCATTGCAACCGGCCTATATTTGCTCGGCCCCATCATTGCCGGAAACATCGGCATTGTCACGCGGTTGCACCAAAAACAGCCCGACCATCATCAGCCCCAACGCGGCCCAGATATAGACGGAATAACTTTCCCCCAGAAAAACCATCGCCCAGATCACCCCAAATCCTGTTACCAGATAGGCCACCTGCGCGGCAAACACCGGCCCCGCGCGGCCAATCAACCAGACATATCCAACATAGGCGATCCAATTCAGCGCGGCCGCCGCAACAATCGCCCATTCTGGGGCCGACCACACCCGCAAGGGGCTGATAAATTCGCCCGTTGCCAGCGCCAATGGCACGGAAATAACCATCCCCACTATGCTCGCTCCGAACAACACCTTCACAGGGTCCGGTATCTCTCCCTCTGTGCGTGCCTTGGCCCAGACCAGAAAACTACCCTCGGCCCCATAGGCAAGCGGCATCAGGATGGCCAACACCACATAAACCGCCTTTGCAGGGTCCGGCAGGCTTGCCTCTGGCCCCACCAGCAGGCCAACGGCCAAGGCGCCGAACACGATGCCGAACAGTCGTATATACGACAGCTTCTCATACCCCATAACCAACGCAATGGGCATAGCGAACAAAGGCACCAAAGCAACGATGATCACCATGATCCCTGCGGGCAATTCAGCCGCGGCAATGTAGGAGAAATAGTTGGGAAACACCGTGCCCAGCACCGCCACCCCGATATACAGCACAAAATCGCGCCGCCTGAGCGCCAGGGACTTGTGCCGCACCGTCAGTATCACTCCGGAAAAGATGGCCATGATCACCATCTGCCAAACCAGAATGCCAAACGGTTGATGTCCGGTGGAAACCGCAACCTTGGTAAAGGTAAAAACCAGCCCCCACGCCGCGCCCATCAGGATCAGCACCAGATACAGGTGTTTCTTGGTGGTCACGCAGTCGGGCCTTGTGCTTGCAAACGTCCGCCCACACGCACCATATGCACGTCCACAGCCTTGCCTGATCTGTCGTCGGTTTCGACAAACAGCCCCGATAAAGTCGCCTCGCCCATCGCAGGGGTAAACCGCCCCTTGCCCATGCCGGTGATAAAGCGGCGCAATGGCTCTTCTTTGTCCATGCCAATGACGCTGTTATAATCGCCACACATCCCCGCATCGCCCTGAAACGCTGTGCCGCGCGGCAGGATTTGTGCGTCCGCCGTCGGAATATGCGTGTGGGTGCCGACAACCATGCTGGCGCGCCCGTCACACCAATGCCCCATGCCCATTTTCTCGCTGGTCGCCTCGCAATGCACGTCGACCAGAATGGCCTGCGCCATGCCGCCCAACGGGTGCGATTTCAGCACGGTTTCCACAGCAGAAAACGGATCATCAAACGGGCGTTTCATAAACACCTGCCCCAAAACCTGTGTCACCAGAATTTTACGCCCGCGCCCACCATCAAACAGCCGCGCCCCCTTGCCCGGGGCGTTCTTGGCAAAATTCAGTGGCCGGATGATCCTCGGCTCCTGATCAATGAACTGCAACATATCGCGCTGGTCAAACGCATGATCGCCCAGCGTAATACAATCCGCACCCGCCTCCAGTATCCCCTTGGCATGTGCCGGTGACAGCCCCGCCCCACCGGTCGCATTCTCGCCATTGACTACGACAAAATCCAGCCGCCAATTGCTGCGCAGACCCTTCAGCCGCTCGGTTATTGCCGCACGTCCCGCACGGCCCACCACATCACCTAAAAACAGAATTCTCATATGCCCTGCCTATTGCGCCCCTGATACAAGAGCAATCCCCATTTTCGTTCTACAAATATCCGCGCCGCAGGCCAATCCGAGGCCCCCTTGCGGGGTCGAGATATAAAGCGACCCGAAGGGTCTCCATTCAGCTAAAGATTAGCGTCTCGCGCTCGGTCACAATCGCATCCAGCGGCTGGTCTGTGGCCTCCAACGGCAATTCCTCAGCCTCCTGCTCACCATAAGCAAACCCCACCGCAATCGTCGGGCGGCGGCCCCGCAACATCTCGAGCGTCCGGTCATAAAACC
>NZ_JBSMEZ010000031.1:0-2548 GCF_056498605.1 Profundibacter sp. | reverse complement strand
GACAGGGTCACGTCCCACAGGTCGGGAATTTCCGCCAACATGCCGATGGCATCCTCGGCCTCGTTCTTTTCCAGGCCCTTGTTGCCAACCAATTCGTCAAGGCTGATGCGGACTGCCATTGCCGCCTCGCCGGCTATTTCGTCCTGTGTGTCCAGCATGATTTCCTTAAGCAGCCGAACGCGATTTTCTAGGCTACCGCCATATTCGTCTGTGCGGTGGTTCCAACGACTGGACAGAAAATGAAATAGGATCGACAAATTATGGGCTGAATAGACATAGATAATGTCAAACCCGGCCCGCTTGGCCCGCCTGACCGCATTGCGGTGCCAGCGTCGCAGGTCAGCGATATCGTCCTTGTCCATCGCCCGGCATTGAACCGGGTCGCGATTGGGCGTCTGCACTCGCAAATGGCTGGGCGACAACGGAATCTCGCGGGTATACATGCTCGCCATCGAATAAGAATTGTACGTCAGCTCAACCCCCGCCAGCGATCCGTTGGCCTGAACCTTTTCCACCATGAGTTCCAGTGTCGGCAGGTCGCGGTCATCCCACAGGCGCATTTCAATCAGCGGAGCAGAGTCCGACGATGGATGAATTTCGCATTGTTCGGTGTTCACTACACCCCAGCCACCTTCGGCCTTGATCCCGCGCATCACCGCCATGCCGGTGGCGTGCTGATAGCCCAACCCATTGCAATGGGGCACCTGATAAAACCGATTTCGGGTCACGCGCGGCCCGATTTTCACAGGCTCAAACAGAATGTCATAGCGGGGGTCGCGGGTCATGATTTCA
Source organism: Profundibacter sp. (assembly GCF_056498605.1). Taxonomy (NCBI): domain Bacteria; kingdom Pseudomonadati; phylum Pseudomonadota; class Alphaproteobacteria; order Rhodobacterales; family Paracoccaceae; genus Profundibacter; species Profundibacter sp. Next base: position 1,756 of record NZ_JBSMEZ010000031.1, on the reverse strand, counting down.
ATCTCCGTCAAATGGGCAATTGGCTTTGGTCTGACCCGAATTCCGCTTTGGCGACATCGGGCTGGCGTGAATGCAGATTTCAGCAGTTTTTACTTGGGTACAAGCCAAGATTGCCAAAAGCTTACTTTGCAAGTTCTCAAAGTTAAATCAGCGACGTCCCAGCATTCGGGTCGGCGCGCGATTTGGTGTGCGACATCAACAGTGCCACAAAGCTTTCAAGGGCCAGCGATTCACGATTACCCGACTTGGTGACAATCGCATGTTTGGAAACATAATCGGCCCCGTTGCCGCCAACCTGAAACAGGCCACCCTGCGCCACCCAGGCGCTTGCATAATGATCCGGCAGAAACCCGATGTAACCGCCAGACAGCAACAGCGCCAACATGCCTTCCATCGTATCCACCCGCGCGACCTCTTTGACGACACCCAAAGTATCACGGTCAAATTCATGGTGGTATTGACGAACCACAGCTGGAAACTGCGCCAGATCTATCGCGCGCAATCTGTCCTTGCCGGCCCCGAACAACGGATGGCCCTTACCGCAGTAAACCCCATGAGTTTCGTCAAACAACGACGAGAATACTAGACCAGAGCGGTTTCGAATGAACGGACCAATGGCGGCGTGCAGGTGTTCGTTAACAACGTCATGCTCAAGGGTTCGGCGCGGTGCCACAACCAGTTCGATTTCCACATCGTTTTCGACAGAATTAAATTCCCGCACTGCCTCGGAGATGGAAAACCGGGGGTGGGTCATCAACCCATCAACCATACCGATGGACAGACGCCCACCCAGCACACTTTTGGCTGACGCCAGAACGCCGGTAAAATCATCCAGCGAGTTCAGGATCTTCTTGGTTTCACGGTACACGACCGCCCCGCGATCCGTCAGCTTGAAACCGCCCCGCCCGCGTTCACACAGCCGCAACCCGAGGCGTTTTTCAAGGTTCGAGATATGCACCGAGATGGTCGAGGTCGACACGTTCAAATAGGCCTCGGCGGCGGCAAACCCGCGTGCTTCGGCCACCGCCACAAAAATGCGCAGCAATCGCAGGTCAATATCAGAAACACGTTTCATCATTGATACTCACGCATAAATTCCACACCTTAGTTTGGCAAGCGTAAAAGTATAATTGCGTTCATCCACATTCTTCAAAACCCGGAGCAAGGTCAGAATTTGCCTTGCACCCGCTGTGTATGCGACTGCGCAAACGGCCGGGAAAATAATATTGAAACCAAAAAGGGGACGTTGCGATGACACTAGACCAAGACCGCGAGATCATGATTGTCGCGGATCATACCGAACATGTGACGTTCCAGGGCACGCTGCGCAAAACCGCCAGCGGGTACGATCTGCCGATGATTGTACACGACCGGCTGGCGTTTTCACCCGAGGAATATGTTCGCCGCTACGACAGTGTTCAGGCGCAGATGGAGGAAATGGGTCTTGACGCCCTTTTGATCCGTGGCCCGGAAAACATCACGCATTTCACCGGTTATGAAACACCCGGCTACTACAAATATCACTGTGTGGTGGTGCCCAAAAACGGCCAGCCGGTGTTTCTGGTGCGGGATTTTGAATGGATAAACTCGCCCGAGTTTGCCTGGTCGACCAGACTGGCCAAAGTTTATGACTGGGATCATCCGCCCAGTGTCACGGTCAACATTCTGCAACAACTTGGTTTGGGGGACGGCAAGCGGATCGGGGTTGAGAAACAGGCGTTCTTTTACACCGTGGACGAACATGAAACGCTGGTGC
>NZ_JBSMEZ010000030.1:0-5425 GCF_056498605.1 Profundibacter sp. | reverse complement strand
GGTGATGTAGAAGATCAAAAGAAATTAGAAATAGAAATTTTGAACAACAGCAAGTGGATCAATAGAACTTTTTATCTTCCGCACATATGCGCGTTTTTATTCGTAGCATTTTTTATTTGTGCATGTTTTGCGCTTTATCAAGCGCTTGGGATTGGGGTGTAAAATGATACTTCAATCACAATCTATCCCTACATCTGAAACCTTCCAAACTAATCTTAAAAACCATTTAGAGGCATTGAAAATCATCTCGGATGTTGCCGCCGCTGCAGCGCATGGGGGCAATGAGCGGACGCGCGAACGGCACCTGTCGCGGGGCAAGATGTTGCCCCGCGAGCGGGTGGCGAACTTGCTGGATGCGGGCTCGCCGTTTCTGGAAATTGGTGCGACGGCGGCGCATGGGATGTATGAGGGCGTGGCGCCCTGTGCGGGGGTGATTGCTGGTGTCGGGCAAATCCACGGCCAAGACGTGATGGTGGTGTGCAATGACGCCACCGTTAAGGGCGGCACTTATTACCCGATGACGGTGAAGAAGCATTTGCGCGCCCAAGAGATTGCCGAGGAGTGTCATCTGCCGTGTGTCTATCTGGTGGATAGCGGCGGGGCGAACCTGCCCAATCAGGACGAGGTGTTTCCCGACCGCGACCATTTCGGGCGGATATTCTATAATCAGGCGCGGATGTCGGCCAAGGGGATTGCGCAGATTGCGGTCGTCATGGGCAGCTGCACGGCGGGCGGGGCGTATGTGCCTGCGATGTCGGATGTGTCAATTATCGTTAAAGAACAAGGCACTATATTCTTGGCGGGACCACCTTTGGTCAAGGCGGCGACCGGTGAAGTGGTGAGCGTCGAGGATTTGGGCGGCGGGGATGTGCATACGCGCCTGTCTGGCGTGGCCGATTATCTGGCCGAGGATGACACCCATGCGCTGGCTTTGGCGCGGCAAGCGGTGGCGGGGTTGAACCGCAAGAAACCCGCGACCGTGGCTTGGCAGGAACCTGAGGAGCCTGCCTATGACGCCGAGGAATTGCTGGGGGTTGTGCCTGCGGATTTGCGCACGCCCTATGACATCCGCGAGGTGATTGCGCGGGTGGTTGATGGATCAAAATTCGATGAATTCAAGGCGCGGTATGGCGAGACTTTGGTGACGGGGTTTGCCCACCTTAAGGGCTGTCCCGTCGGGATTATTGCCAACAACGGGGTGCTGTTTAGCGAGGCAGCGCAAAAGGGCGCGCATTTTGTCGAGCTGTGCAGTCAGCGCAATATCCCGTTGATATTCCTGCAAAATATCACTGGATTTATGGTTGGGCGTAAATACGAGAACGAGGGTATCGCGCGGCACGGGGCCAAATTGGTGACGGCTGTGGCGACCACAAATGTGCCCAAGGTGACGATGGTGGTAGGCGGTAGTTTCGGGGCTGGCAACTACGGCATGGCGGGGCGGGCCTATCAGCCACGGTTCATGTGGTCATGGCCAAATTCGCGCATTTCGGTAATGGGCGGCGAGCAGGCGGCGGGGGTTTTGGCCACAGTCAAACGCGACGCGATCGAGCGGAATGGCGGCGCGTGGTCAGCCGAGGAGGAGGCCGAATTCAAGCAGCCGACGATTGATATGTTCGAGGAGCAGTCGCACCCTTTGTATGCGTCCGCAAGGATGTGGGATGACGGGGTGATTGACCCGCGCAAAACCCGAGATGTGCTGTTCTTGAGCCTGACGGCGGCGTTAAATGCACCGATTGAGGAGACACGGTTCGGGCTGTTCCGGATGTGATTTTAGCGCATATGAATTGCATATGAAAACCATATGAATTCCATATGAGTTTTGTGCGAAGAGATTTAGGGCCTCCGGCGGAGGTATTTGGGGCAAGAAGAAGGGTGAAGGGATGATCCAGACTCGGTTGACCAGACGTTTTAATTTGACCCATCCGATTGTTTTGGCTCCGATGGCAAAGGTCGGTGGCGGGGCATTGGCGGCGGCGGTTAGTCGCGCGGGTGGACTCGGGTTGCTTGGTGGCGGCTATTGCGAGCCGGACTGGATATCAGAGCAGTTTGATTTGGCCGATGGCGCTGAAATTGGCTGTGGGTTTATTACGTGGCGATTGGCGCAGGAAGCGGGATTGCTTGAAGCCGTTTTGGAGCGCAAACCCCGCGCGATTTTTCTGTCGTTTGGCGATGTCGCGCCGTTCGTCGATCTGATCAAGGCCCAAGGGGTGCCGTTGATCTGCCAGGTTCAGACAATGGCGGATATGCAGGCTGCGGTTCAATGCGGTGCAGATGTGATCGTGGCGCAGGGGGCCGAGGCGGGCGGACATGGGCAATCGCGTTCGACCATGACGTTTGTGCCCGAAGTGGCCGACTGGTTGGCGGCAAATGCGCCGGATGTGTTGCTGTTGGCGGCGGGCGGGATTGCCGATGGGCGCGGGTTGGCGGCCAGTTTAATGCTGGGGGCGGACGGGGTTTTGGTCGGCACGCGGTTCTGGGCGTCGATTGAGGCGCTGGTGCCGCCAAACCATCATGATGCCGGTATTGCGGCCACGGGCGATGACACGTTGCAGACAAAGGTGGTCGATATTGTGCGCGGGTTTGATTGGCCCGAGAGGTTTAACATACGGGTTTTGCGCAACAGGTTTACCGATCGTTGGCAGGGTGACTATGAGGGGTTGCGCAAGGATACAGGTGCCCACACCGCGTGGCTTGAGGCGATTGTAAGTGGTGACGTGGATATTGCCAGTGTGACGGTGGGGCAAGGCATCGGGATGATTTCCAGTGCTGTTCCGGCAGGCGAGATAGTAGAAAACATAGGGGCGGAGGCCGAGGCGTTACTGCGCGGGGCCACGGCACGTTTGGAGGAATAGATGTTCACTAAAATACTGATCGCCAATCGGGGCGAGATTGCTTGTCGGGTGATGGAGACCGCCAGTTTCATGGGGGTGGCGACGGTTGCCGTTTATTCCGATGCTGATGCGATGTCCAAGCATGTGGCGATGGCCGATCAGGCGGTTCACATCGGTGGGTCGGCCCCTGCGGACAGTTATTTGCGTGGCGATGTGATTATTGCGGCGGCGCTGGATACGGGGGCGCAGGCGATCCATCCGGGGTACGGGTTTTTATCGGAGAACCCCGATTTTGTCGAGGCGTGTGCGGCGGCGGGGTTGGTGTTTATCGGGCCGTCGGCGGAAGCAATCCGTGCGATGGGGTTGAAGGATAATGCCAAGATATTGATGCAAAAGGCCGGTGTGCCGGTGGTGCCGGGGTATTTGGGGGCGGATCAGGATCCGGCGAATTTGGCCAAGGAAGCGGGCAAGATTGGCTATCCGGTGTTGATCAAGGCCGTTGCGGGCGGTGGCGGCAAGGGGATGCGGCTGGTTGAGGATGCGGGCGATTTTGACGATGCTTTGGCGGCGGCCAAGGCCGAGGCATTGGGCGGGTTTGGCAATGATCATGTGTTGATCGAAAAATACATCCAGCAGCCGCGCCATATCGAGGTTCAGGTGTTTGGTGATGGCCAGACCGCGGTGCATTTGTTTGAGCGGGATTGCTCGTTGCAACGCCGCCATCAAAAGGTGATCGAGGAAGCTCCGGCCCCGGGTATGACCGAGGAGGTTCGGGCCGCGATGGGGGCGGCGGCGGTGAAGGCAGCCGAGGCGATTGGATATTCGGGGGCGGGCACGGTCGAGTTTATTGTCGATGGTGCGGACGGCTTACGGGTTGACGGGTTCTGGTTTATGGAGATGAACACGCGGTTGCAGGTGGAGCATCCGGTGACCGAGGCCATCACCGGCGTTGATCTGGTCGAGTGGCAGTTGCGGGTGGCGTCAGGCGAGGCGTTGCCCGAGACGCAAGATGAGTTGCAGATATATGGCCATGCGTTTGAGGCGCGCCTGTATGCCGAGGATGTTCCGGCGGGTTTTTTGCCAGCGACGGGAACGTTGACCCATCTGGAGTTTCCGCAAGCCGCGCGGGCGGATAGCGGGGTTCGCAGCGGGGATGTGATTTCGCCGTTTTATGATCCGATGATTGCGAAATTGACGGTGCATGGGGGGACGCGTTCGGAAGCGTTAGGGAAATTGGCACGGGTGTTAGGGCAGACCGAAGTGGCGGGTTCGGTGACCAATCTGGCGTTCCTGCGGGCCTTGGCTGTGCATGGCGGGTTTGGCCGTGGCGAGGTTGATACCGATCTGATCGCTCGGGATCTGGACAGTTTGGTGGTGGAGCCTGTGGCGAGTGCGGCTGTTGTGGCGCTGGCGGCGCTGGGGGCTGTCGGGTTGGATCAGGCGGGTGCTGGCGAAGGGTTCGTGCTGTGGGCACCATTGCAACAGACGGTTTTGTTGCGGGTTGGCGAGGACGAAGTTGCAGCAAAGGTTGCCACGCTGGGCGCTGGTCGGTTCGAGGTGACGTTGGAGGGTGAGGTGCATCAGGTCGTGCGTGGGGTGCATTGGCTGGTCGATGGCGCATCTGTGGACGCGCATGTGGTGAAGCTGGGTGCGTCGGTCAGTGTGTTTGCCGGACACGGGTTTCATTTCAGTGTTGTTGATCCGCTGGAGGCTGATGCGAGCCATGCGGGGGATGGCAATCTGGTGGAATCGCCGATGCCAGGATTGGTCAAGGGTGTGTTTGCCATAGCGGGGCAGGTGGTGGTTGAGGGCGACCGTTTGGCCATATTGGAAGCGATGAAGATGGAGCATGCACTGTTGGCGGCCCGCGATGGGGTGGTGGCCGAGGTGTTGGTGAGCGAGGGGGCGCAGGTTGAGGCGGGGGCGGCTTTGATCCGGCTGGAGGAGATAAGTTAAATGGAGGCCCTGCGGGCCGCTTTATATCTCGACCCCGTAAAGGGGCCTCGGGATGCCTGCGGCGCAGGTATATCCAGCGGTTTGTATTTAATGATGGAAAAGAGCATCAGAATTCGCCCACTCTTGGGGTGAATTTTGATTCAGGTGAATGCAAATTGCTGTATGGCAAGAAGAAAGGGTGAGGGATGATTATACTGCACCATGTGGCGCAAGCCCGTAGTTTTCGCACGCTTTGGTTGTTGCAGGAGATGGGGCTGGAGTTCGAGGTGAAGGCGTGGGATTTTTTTGATAAATCCATGCGGGGGTCGGAGTTTCGGGCGTTGTCACCTGCCGCACGGGTTCCGGCGCTTCAGATTGACGGGCGGGTGTTGTTTGAATCAGGTGCCATCACTGAATATCTGGTGGAAACGCGCCCCGAATGCGGGTTGGACCGCGAGGTGGCGGACGATGAGCGGGCCGATTGGTTGCAGTGGTTGCATTATGCCGAAACCATTGGTCAGCATTTGGCCAATCTGACCCAGCATCATATCGCCCTGCGTGATCCGGCGATGCGATCCCCGACCGTGATGCGGCTGGAGGCCAAGCGGCTGGAAAAGGTGCTGGAGGTGGTGGACCGTGTGGTGGCGCAGCAGGAGTAT
>NZ_JBSMEZ010000029.1:0-28054 GCF_056498605.1 Profundibacter sp. | reverse complement strand
AGGTGACCGAACGCATGGCGCTGGCCGAAGGCGAACACGAAACACTGGCCGACTGGCGCAAGGCCCGCGAGAAATATTTCAGACGCAACGGCGGGTTTGCCCCCGATATGCCCGTGGTGTTCGAATTTTTCGAAGTGGTCGAGAACCTGATCGGCAGCGAAATTGATCCGGACGATGCTGCGGACTAATCCCGCTTTCCAACCGACAAAATCCTGATGCTGCCACTGCTGCGCACGCCTTTGACTTTGGCGCACCCCAACCGGCCCATAGTCGTTTCAACGCTTCGGCTGTTGCAATCCCTAATGGCGGCCCCGACGGTTTGAAGCATCGTCGGATGTATCTGTTCTTCGGATTCGGGCCAATTTCCCAACAGCACGGCCCCGCCGAGAATCACAAAGCTTGCGATGACCCGTATGTCAACTCTGCTCTTGGATTTGCGTATTTTCATAACGATAACCTTTCCGTAGCGTAAATTAACCCGACAATTTTGTTCAAAGTTGGGTGAAATTACACTGATTGCATGCCGATGCTGTGCAAACACTTGGCCCGCCGCAAGGGATGCGATAAGAGCGGGGGAACCTTATTCACCACAGGAATATCGCCGTGAAATTTACGCTCTCTTGGTTGAAAGACCACTTGGAAACTGATGCATCCTTAGATGACATCCTCTATGCGCTGACCGATATCGGGCTGGAAGTGGAAGAGGTGATCAACCCCGCCGACGCTCTTGCCAATTTCACCCTAGGCTATGTCAAAAAGACCGAGCAGCATCCCGATGCGGACCGTCTGCGGGTGTGCGACGTGCAAACCAACGAGGGCGATTTGCAGATCATTTGCGGCGCACCGAATGCCCGCGAGGGCATCACCGTGGTGGTCTGCAAACCCGGCATGTATATTCCCGGTTTGGACATCACCATCAAAGTTGGCAAAATTCGTGGGGTGGATAGCCATGGCATGATGGCCTCGGAAAAAGAGCTGGAACTGTCGGAGGAGCATGATGGCATTATCGAGTTGCCCTCTGGCGAAGTGGGCCAGAAGTTCGTCGATTGGCTGGCCGAAAACGACCCTTCCAAAGTGGACCCCGTGATCGACATCGCCATCACCCCGAACCGCCCCGATGCGCTGGGCGTGCGCGGTATTGCGCGTGATTTGGCGGCGCGCGGTTTGGGCACGTTGAAACCCGCCAAAACCGCGCAAGTCGAGGGCACATTTGACTGCCCGATCAGCGTCAGCATTGACGAGGACACCCGCAAGGAAGGCTGTGAAGTGTTCATGGGCCGGTTGATCAAGGGTGTGAAAAACGGACCCAGCCCCGAGTGGCTGCAGCAACGTCTGCGCGCCATCGGGTTGCGGCCTATTTCGGCGCTGGTGGATATTACCAACTTTTTCACCATTGACGCGAACCGTCCATTGCATGTGTTTGATGCCGACAAAGTGCAGGGTAATCTGCGGGTGCATCGTGCCAAGGGCGGCGAGACCCTGATGGGGCTGGACGACAAGGAATACACGTTTGACGCTGGCATGGTGCTGATTTCGGACGATGCGGGTGTCGAGAGCATCGGCGGCATTATGGGCGGTTTGGAGACGGGCTGCACTGGGGAAACCACCAATGTTTTCCTTGAGTCGGCGTTTTGGGATGCGATCGAGATTGCCAAAACCGGACGCGCGCTAAAGATCAATTCGGACGCGCGGTATCGTAACGAGCGCGGCATTGATCCAGCGTTCAATGCACCAGCGATGGAGCTGGCGACGCAGATGATACTGGATCTGTGCGGCGGTGAAGCCTCGAACGTGGTGATAGCTGGCGAGGTGCCGGATGTGGCCCGCGCCTACCAGCTGGATACGGATCGGGTGCAGTCATTGGTCGGCATGGAAATTGCACCAAAAGTGCAGCGCGAAACGCTGACGGCGCTGGGGTTTGAGCTGGACGCAAACGACATGGCCAGCGTGCCGAGCTGGCGGCCGGATGTGCAGGGTTCTGCCGATCTGGTGGAAGAAGTGGCGCGGATGGCCTCATTAACCAAGCTGGAAGGCAAGCCGATGGCGCGCGCCCACGTCGGGGTGCCACGCGCGATCCTGACGCCGATGCAGCAACGTGAGAGCATGGCGCGGCGCACCATTGCCGCACTTGGCTATAATGAATGTGTGACCTATTCCTTCATTGATCAGGCCAGCGCCGAACTGTTTGGCGGTGGCGATGATGCCACCATGTTGGACAACCCGATCTCAAGCGAAATGAGTCACATGCGCCCCGATCTTCTGCCAGGATTGTTGCAGGCAGCGGCCCGCAATCAGGCGCGCGGGTTCATGGATATGGCCCTGTTCGAGGTTGGCCCAGCTTTTCACGGTGGAGAGCCGAACGAGCAGCATTTGCTGGCCAGCGGCATTCTGATTGGCCACACGGGGCCAAAGGATGTGCATAGGGAGCGGCGCGCCGTTGATGTCTATGATGCCAAGGCTGATGCCGAGGCGGTTTTGTCCGCGATCAAGGCCCCTGCCAAGGTGCAAATTCTGCGCGGGGCAGCTGATTGGTGGCATCCCGGGCGCTCGGGAAAAATTTGTCTGGGGCCAAAGAAAGTGATGGCGGTGTTTGGCGAAATTCACCCCAAGGTTTTGGCAGCTATGGATGTCAAAGGGCCAGCCGTTGGCTTTACTGTCTTTGTCGAGGAGCCGCCATTCGCGCGCAACAAATCCGCCACACGTCCGGCGTTGGTGTTGCGCGATTTACAAGCGGTGGAGCGTGACTTTGCTTTTGTCGTAGATGCGGGCGTCGAGGCGTTGGTACTGGTCAATGCTGCTGCTGGTGCGGATAAGGTGCTGATTGAATCTGTGCGGGTGTTTGATGAATTTATCGGCGGATCACTTGGGGATGGCAAGAAATCCTTGGCGATTTCTGTGCGATTGCAACCTACGGACAAGACGCTGACCGACGAGGATATCGCGGCGGTTTCGGAGAAGATCATTGCCAAAGTGGCGGGCGCTACGGGCGGCGAATTGAGAGGGTAAAGCGATGTTAAAGGTATATCTATCTGGTGAAATCCATACGGATTGGCGCGAGGTTATTGTGGCGGGTGCCAAAGGATTGGACGTGGAATTTTCATCGCCTGTGACCGACCACGCGGCGTCGGATGACTGCGGGGTGTCCATAATGGGGGCCGAGGCGGATAAGTTTTGGCATGACAACAAGGGCGCAAAACTGAACGCCATTCGCACCCGCAAGGGGATTGCGGATGCTGACGTTGTGGTGGTGCGGTTCGGCGATAAATACAAGCAATGGAACGCGGCCTTTGATGCGGGTTATGCGGCGGCGCTGGGAAAATCCCTAATTGTGCTGCACGGGGCCGATCATCAACATGCGCTGAAAGAGGTGGATGCGGCGGCTTTGGCCGTGACGGATACGCCCGAACAAGTGGTGCAGATTTTGCGCTATGTGTTGACGGCTGAATTGCCCTAAACTGGTCATTATGACCTATGATTATGTAATCGTTGGCGGCGGATCGGCGGGCTGTGTATTGGCAACGCGTCTGTCCGAGGACGCTAATGTGTCGGTCTGTCTGCTGGAGGCGGGCGGCGGTGGCAAAAGCGTGCTGGTCCGTGCGCCCGCATTGGTGGCCGCGATGGTTTCGGGGCGCCCAAAAATCAACAACTGGGCATTTAGGACAGTTCCACAAGCGGACCTGAACGGGCGACGTGGGTTTCAGCCGCGCGGGCGGGCGTTGGGCGGATCGAGCGCAATCAATGCGATGTTGTATTTACGCGGACACAGGCAGGATTATGAAGAGTGGGCTGATCTGGGCTGCGATGGCTGGTCGTGGGACGAGGTGCTGCCCTATTTCAAACGTGCCGAGGGCAATGCGTGGGGCGGGGATGATTTGCACGGTGCAAATGGGCCATTGCAGGTGATGGACCAGAATGCACCACGCGGGATTTCGGCAGCGTTTGTCAAAGCAGCCGAGGCGCAGCAAATCCGGCGCAACGATGATTTTAATGGGGTCCGGCAAGAGGGCGCGGGCCTGTATCAGGTCACGCAGTTTTCCAAGGGTGCGCATAAGGGCGAGCGCTGTTCGGCGGCGGCGGCCTATTTGTTTCCAGTGCGGAGGCGCAAGAACCTGACGGTGATTACCCATGCCCAAGTGGCGCGGGTGGTGATGGATGGTAGCCGCGCGGTTGGTGTGGCCTACACGCGAAAAGGCGTGGACCATGTGGCGCGGGCGGGGCGCGAGGTGATCCTGTCGGCGGGCACATTTGGCTCGCCGCAATTGCTGATGCTGTCGGGGATCGGAGCGGCGGACGAATTGCAGGAGCACGGCATTGATGTGGTGCAGGATTTGCCCGGGGTGGGTAAGAACCTGCAGGATCATCTGGATTATATTATTTCTTATAAATCCAAACGCCGCGATGTGATCGGATTAAACCCGATCGGGTTGGTGCAATTGGCGCGGGCGGGTTTGAAATGGAGCAAGTCGGGCGAAGGGATGTTTACAACGCCGTTCGCCGAGGGAGGCGCATTTTTGCGTACAAGCGCAGAGCTGGCACGGCCGGATTTACAGCTGCATTTTGTGATCGGGATTGTGGATGATCATATGCGAAAAATCCGCACCTCGCACGGGTTTAGTTGCCATGTTTGTGTGCTGCGACCCAAGTCGCGTGGGCGGGTCGGCTTAACGGATGCGCGGGCCACATCGGCCCCGTTGATTGATCCGGCATTTCTGTCGGATGCGGCTGATTTGCGCAGTCTGATGCAGGGGGCAAGGACAATGGATGCGCTGTTGAAGGCCGATCCGTTGACGCCTTGGCGCGGTAAGCGGCTGTATCCGCATGACGGTAGCGATGCGGGGTTCGAGGCTGACATTCGCGCCCGCGCCGATACCATTTATCACCCCGTCGGCACCTGCCGGATGGGCCGTGATGACATGGCGGTGGTGGAGCCGGAATTAAGGGTGCGCGGGGTACAGGGATTGCGAGTGGTGGATGCGTCAGTGATGCCGCGTCTGGTGGGTGGCAACACAAATGCACCTACCATTATGATTGCGGAAAAGGCCGCCGATATGATCCGCGGCCTTTAGCTGGTTAGTCGCGTGGTGGTTGCCGTAGCCCGGCCTGCACAGCGGGGCGTTCCAGAAAACGCTCCAGATAGGCAGGGACGTTATCAAGATCATCCCAATCGACCAGATCGCCCGCCTTATAGAAATCACGCAATACACGGAGCCACGGGGCGATGGCGATATCGGCGATGGAGTATTCACCGCACACCCAGTCGCGCCCTTCCAACTGGCCATCCAGCACTTCGAGCAAGCGTGCGCTTTCGTCGATGTAGCGTTTGGCGGGGCGGGGATCCTCGATATCTTTGCCATCAAAATGGGTGAAATAGCCCAGTTGGCCAAACATCGGCCCGATGCCGCCCATCTGGAACATCAGCCATTGCAGAACCTCGTAACGGCCAACGGGGTCTTTGGGCATCAGCTTGCCGGTTTTTTCGGCCAGATAGATCAGGATCGCACCGGATTCAAACAATTGCATTGGCTTGCCGTCCGGCCCGTCCGGATCAATGATTGCCGGAATTTTGTTGTTCGGGTTCAGCGACAGGAATTCAGGGGTGAACTGATCACCATCTCCAAAATCTACTTTGTGGGCATCATATGGCAGGCCCAATTCCTCGAGCATAATCGAAACTTTGACCCCGTTTGGAGTGGCAAGCCCGTAATACTGGATGGCGCTTGCATCTTTTGGGGGCCAACGTTTGGTGATTGGAAATGTGGATAGATCGCTCATTCGTGGTTTCTCCGTTACCGTTGCCTATATGATATAGGATTTGTCCGTTCGATAAAAAGGTTAACAAACCGTTTGAAAACATGGTAGTAGCTGTGCGCACACGCGCAATGGGAAAATATGGCGCGGAACTGGAACGTAACAAAGTCACGTAGGGGACGACACTATGCTTAAAGAGTTCAAAGATTTCATCGCCAAGGGCAATGTCATGGACATGGCTGTTGGTATTATTATCGGTGCGGCGTTTACCGCGATTATCGGATCATTGGTTGCAGACCTGATCAACCCGATTATCAGCCTGTTCATGGGCGGGGTTGATTTCTCGACCATGGGTTATAAAATTGGCGAAGGCGAAGATGGCGCTGTATTTGCTTATGGTAACTTCATCATGGCGATCATCAACTTTATTGTCATCGCATTCGTGGTGTTCATGCTGGTTAGAGCGGTGAACAAAACCAAGAAAGCCGAAGAAGAAGCGCCAGCCGCTGATCCGGGTCCAAGCGAGATTGACCTGCTGAAAGAGATCGCTGCGTCGCTGAAGAAGTAAGCGATATACGCTAGAATTTGAAAAGGCCCGTCGATCACTCCGGCGGGCCTTTTTTGTTACTTGATCGCGAGCGTGGGAGAGAGAACATCAATGCCCAAAGCCTCGCCCACTGCATAATATGTCAACTGGCCCGCATGCACGTTCAACCCGTTCAGCAAGTGCGGATCATCTGTGCAGGCCTGTTTCCAGCCCTTGTCTGCCAAGGCCAGCATGAATGGCATCGTGGCATTCCCCAGCGCGATGGTCGAGGTGCGGGCCACGGCACCGGGCATGTTGGCAACGCAGTAGTGCATGATGCCGTCGACCTCGTAAATCGGGTCTTGGTGGGTAGTTGCATGGGATGTTTCAAAGCAGCCACCCTGATCAATGGCCACATCAACCAGAACAGCGCCCGGTTTCATTTCGGACAATTGTGCGCGGCTGATTAATTTAGGGGCAGCAGCACCGGGGACAAGAACGGCACCGACCACCATATCGGCCTCGCGCACCAGTTCAATGGTGTTGCCAGCACTGGCATAACTGGTTTTGAAGTCACGGCCAAACACATCGTCCAAATAACGCAGGCGGGGCAGCCAACGGTCCAGCACAGTTACATCCGCGCCCATTCCGGCGGCTATACGCGCCGCATGGGTGCCGACAACGCCGCCACCAATCACCACGACACGGGCCGGACCAACACCCGGCACACCACCCATTAGAACGCCGCGTCCGCCGTTGGCTTTTTGCAGGGTCCATGCGCCGACCTGCGGGGCCAATCGGCCCGCGACTTCGGACATCGGGGCAAGCAGCGGCAGCCCGCCATTGGCATCGGTCACAGTTTCATAGGCAATCGCGGTGCAACCGCTGGCCAGCAGATCGTTGGTCTGGTCGGGGTCAGGCGCAAGGTGCAGATAGGTGAACAGCAACTGGCCCTCGCGCAGCATTTTGCGCTCGCCGGCTTGGGGCTCCTTCACCTTGACGATCATATCGGCGGTTTTGAAGATTTCGGCAGCGGTGCCGAGAATTTCAGCGCCTGCCGCGATGTAATCGTCATCAGGGAAACCAGCGCCGGTTCCGGCCTGTGTTTCAATCACAACCTTGTGGCCGTGTGCGACGGCTTCTCCTGCTGCATTTGGTGTTATTCCGACGCGGAATTCTTGTGGCTTAATCTCTTTCGGACATCCGATAATCATGGCGTTTCCTCCTTGCCTGTAAAAACAGGCTATTGACCTACCCGCGCAATTGCTTTGAAAAGAACAGTGGGTGATAGCGCTAAATGCGCAAGGTTATTCTATTTATATCAGATAGGTTAGAAGATATGAGCGTAGTATCAGAATTAGACAGTATAGATCGTCGTATCCTTGAAGCGTTGCAAAAGCGCGGGAGGATGTCGAATGCAGATTTGTCGGAAAAGGTAAATCTGTCGCCATCGGCATGTCACCGACGGGTGCAACGGCTGGAAGCGGATGGGTATATCAAGGATTATGTGGCGCTTTTGGACCCGCGCAAACTGGGGTGTCCATCAACGATATTTGTCGAGATTACCCTATCAGGACAGGCGGACGAGGTGCTGGATACGTTCGAGCGCGAAGTGGCCAAGGTGCCTGATGTGCTAGAGTGCCATCTAATGGCGGGCACGGCGGATTACCTGCTAAAAGTGGTGGCGCAGGATACCGAGGATTTTGCGCGGATACACCGGCGTTATCTGGCACGGCTGCCGGGGGTGGCGCAGATGCAGTCGTCATTTGCATTGAGGACAGTGTTCAAGACCACTGCATTGCCTGTTTAGAAATGGCGCCGATATTGCATTGAAATATTAAGTATAGTTTGACTTCGGGATCGTAGGAAAATTACTAATAATATAGTAAAAACAAACGCTTAATTGATCGCCCCTTACAAGTCAGGTTTTCCTTACTTGTTGGATCTCAGCCAATCGCCCTATCGTTGCCATACAAATTTTCCTCGTAACTTTGATAAGGGATTTCTGACATGGCTTATTTTAACGGTACAAATTTAAACGATTCTTGGTATGGCACAATGGGAGATGACACCATTCACGGATATGATGGAAACGATACGTTGCGCGGTGGTCAAGGTTATGACTGGATCTTTGGCGGTTCTGGCCATGACCGTCTGTATGGTGATGGCGGGAATGACTATCTCTTTGGTGGCAATGGCGATGATTATATGTCGGGAGGATCCGGCCGTGACTATCTTTCTGGCGGGAATGGCCGTGACCAGCTCTTTGGTGGCTGGGGTAATGATTACCTGACAGGGGGTGGGGGTGATGATTACGTGGACGGTGGTACCGGCAATGATGATATTTACGGTGGGTCCGGTCGGGATTTATTAAGTGGTGGCGCTGGTAACGATCTAATATATGGCGGTACGGGCAATGATACACTGTATGCAAATGCCGGCAACGATAAGCTTTATGGTGGCGACGGGAATGATGCGCTTTTTGTAAGGGGTAATTATGATTACTTTGGTACCTTGGGAAATAATTCCCTTTATGGAGAAGCGGGCAACGATCAACTTATCGGTTATTTTGGTAATGATTTGCTCTCTGGGGGAACTGGTAATGATACGCTTGCAGGGGGTCGTGGAAACGACAACCTAGTGGGCGGTGCAGGTGATGACATCATGACTGGTGGTGCGGACGCAGATAATTTTATCTTTGAATCGCCCGATTATGTCCGCTCAACAGGGTTTTTCGGCGGATTTGGGTACACCAATTTTGACCCCAATGATTTCATCCTGCCAATAAATGGTCACGATGTGATTACTGATTTTGAAATTGGTCTGGACAAGATTGAATTCAACAGCGGTAATATCAGGTATTCTGATTTATCCATCACCCAGTCAGGGGCGGATACAATTATTCATTACGGTGCGGATCTAATTACGTTGCTAGACACAACGGCAACTGACCTTCATTCCAGTGATTTTGTATTCTGAGTGATTTGACTGCAATAAAACACAGCCCATATCTATGGACATGTACAGATGTTTTATTTCTGGGCCCGCGCCCTATTTAACGTGGCGGCTCCCTTCATCGTCAGCGGCCTTCCTTCCGGTAACCATTGCTTTTACGAGGTTCTCGCGGTGCCTTAGGCTGGCGGTGGCGACCCCCGCAAGATGCAGAACAACCAACAGCAACAGACCATTGACCAGCGCCTTGTGTAAATCTTCAAGCCATTCTTCGCCAAAATACGCGTCCATGCCCATCATATATCCGGTGGTTCCAATCGCGCCTAGAATGATCAGCAAAGCAACGATCATCACGGCCCCGGCGGGGTTGTGCCCAAGGTAACGTTTTTCACGTCCCTTGATGATGTCGGCCAGATATCCAAGCAGCTTTTTCGGCCCGGGTATAAAGCCGGAAAAGCGGGCGTGTTCCGATCCTATTAATCCCCAGATCAGGCGAAAAGCAATCAATGCAAGAACTGTATATCCGAATAGTTTATGCATATCTCGGGGTGATATTACGAAATAGGACAGGGTAACGCTGGTCACCAAAGACCAGTGAAAGAGGCGCACGCCAATGTCCCAGATTGGAATGGTTTCTCGTGTTGGGGGTTGGTTATCAACGATAGCCATGCGGCGCCTCCTTCTGCTGCTCGTGAGTGGTTATGGATCAGGAATTAATGCGTTCGATCTCGACGCCAGTGTTGGGGTCAAAGAACACTTCCATCTTGGTTTCGTCCAGCTTGCCGTAAACCTCGTAGCAGCCGCCGTCATTGATCTTGAACTTCAGCACTTCACCGCCTTCTTCCTCAAAGGTTTTGATGGCTTCCCAGACAGGTTTCAGGCTGTCGCCAGGGGTGCAGGATGGTTCTGCAAAAAGGGGGGTAGCAATAGTTGCAGCAAGGGTTGTGAGCATAAGTTTTTTCATTTGGTATCTCCAGTTTCATGTTGATGTGTTTTGCGGCAATAGGCCGGACACAGAACCGAGGATTAATGAAGAGGCAGCTGAACAGGCTATTGATAAATGGTTTAGACCTAGCAGGTAGGTGAAAAGTTTACCAAAATAAACCAAGTGTTTACGCGGAGTATTGCCGGGATTGGACGGGTGCGCCTAGCAAGCTGAAGGCGCGCAAAATTCCGCTTTTGGTATGTGGTTAAATGGGCGGGTTTCGCCGGATTCCGGTTAGGTGCCGGGAGAATCAATCAGCGTGACAATATCGGCCATGATTTTATTTAGTTTGAAATCTTTGGGTGTATAGACCTGCGTGACGCCCATTTTGCGCAAGATTTTTTCATCCTCGTCAGGGATGATGCCACCCGCAATCACCGGAATGTGGCTCAGGTTTTCGGCCTGCATCAGTGTCATCAAATCTGCAATCAGTTGGATGTGACTGCCGGACAGGATTGATAAGCCAATCACATGCGGCTCTTCCCGTTTTGCGCTAGCGACAATTTCCTCTGGGGTCAGCCGAATACCCTCATAGCAAATTTCCATACCGCAATCGCGGGCGCGGGTGGCGATCTGTTCAGCCCCGTTTGAATGGCCATCAAGCCCGGGTTTGCCCACCAGTATTTTCAAGCGCCGCCCCAGTTTATCGGAAGCCGCATCGACCTGTGCGCGGATTTCCTCCAGCCCTTCGGTGCGGTTTGAAGGGTTTGGGGATACGCCCGTAGGCGCACGGTATTGGCCAAAGGCATCGCGCACCATTTCGCCCCATTCGCCGGTTGTTACGCCAGCTCGGGCTGCTTCGATTGAGGAGGGCATGATGTTTTTACCTGACAGGGCGGCCTTGTGCAAATCGGCCAATGCAGTTTTCACGGCGGTCTCGTCGCGGGTCTCGCGCCATGCGTTCAGACGCATGATCTGGTCGGCTTCGGCCGCTGGATCGGAAACCATGATTGATCCGTCACCCGATGTCAGCGGGCTGGCTTCGGCTTCAACCCAGCGGTTCACGCCAACCACTGTGGTTTCGCCGCTTTCGATTTTGGCAATGCGGGAGGCGTTGGAATCAACCAGCCGTGATTTCATATATTCAATCGCCGCCACGGCCCCACCCATGCCATCAATCTGGGCCAACTCAGAACGGGTACCGGATTTCAACTCTTCAACCTTGCGATCAATCGCCGGATTGCCGTCAAACAGATCGTCATATTCCAGAAGGTCCGTTTCATACGCCAAAATCTGTTGCATCCGCAGCGACCATTGCTGGTCCCACGGGCGCGGCAGGCCCAAGGCTTCGTTCCAGGCGGGCAATTGCACGGCGCGGGCGCGGGCATTTTTGGACAGAGTTACGGCCAGCATTTCGATCAGGATACGGTAGACGTTATTTTCTGGCTGCTGTTCGGTCAGGCCCAACGAGTTGACCTGCACCCCATAACGGAAGCGGCGGAATTTGGCATCGGTGACGCCGTAACGTTCACGGGTAATTTCGTCCCACAGCTCTACAAAGGCGCGCATTTTACAGAGTTCGGTAACAAAGCGGATACCGGCATTCACAAAGAACGAAATCCGCCCGACCATGGCGGGGAAGTGTTCGGCAGGCACCTTGTCGCGCAGATCATCCAGCACGGCGGTGGCAGTGGCCAAAGCGAAGGCGAGTTCTTCTTCCGGTGTCGCGCCTGCCTCTTGCAGATGGTAGGAACACACGTTCATCGGGTTCCATTTGGGCAGATGCTCGCGGGTATAGGCGGCGATGTCGGTGATCATCCGCAAGGATGGGGCTGGTGGGCAGATGTAGGTGCCGCGCGACAGGTATTCCTTGATGATATCGTTTTGCACGGTGCCTTGCAGGGCGGAAATATCAGCGCCTTGTTCCTCGGCAGCTGCGATATAAAGTGCCAGTAGCCACGGTGCTGTAGCGTTGATCGTCATCGAGGTGTTCATTTGTTCCAGCGGGATATCTGCAAACAGTGCCCGCATGTCGCCCAGATGGTTGATCGGCACGCCGACCTTGCCAACCTCGCCTTTGGCCAAGGTGTGATCAGAGTCATATCCGGTCTGGGTCGGCAGATCAAAGGCGACGGACAGGCCGGTTTGCCCCTTGGCCAGATTATCGCGGTAAAGCGCGTTGGAGGCCGCGGCGGTGGAATGCCCCGCGTAGGTGCGAAACAGCCACGGTCTGGTTTGGTTGGATGCGGACATGGGCGGCGACCTTATTCAGTTATACGCCACCGTGTTTTCGCAAAAGTAAGAATGTTGCGCAAGTGGGAAAGTGATCGGAATATAGTTGCGCGGATGGTGGGGCCTGTCAGAGGCAAATAAAAAGGGGAGGGCAGAAAACTACCCTCCCGCATCATTCATATTTCCAATATAGTTTTGAGGCTAATTGTAGGTGAACGTCCCGATTTCGCAAATGTTGATGTTTTTCTTAATCAACACATCACCATCGTCAAACACGGCCTTGAAGTCAAACTTACAATAGCCGGACCCATCGTCAAAGTTGATCATCATGGAACGTCCTGATGAAATAACATCAGACCCAAGGATGTCTTCTTCCCATGATGTCCTCCCTTTGTTCGAGCCATAGAAACGCACGATGGTGAAGCCGGTATTATTCACAATTTTAACGCGGCGGTCCAAGGCGGATACTGTCGAAGCACTGGTAAAAAGTAGTGTAAGCGCAAGCAGCGCGTAGGATACAAATTTATATATTCTCATAATTACTTTCCCTTCTTCTACTGGTAGCAAAACTGTGCGCCGCCATTTAGGCAAAATCAAGCCTAGGGACGGTCAAAGCTTCGGAGTAGTGAATATATCAGCACACACTAGACCTGTAGCGGCTTTCCTGAAATGCTGCGGGAATGAGCCGCGTTGTTGAACTACCACTTTGGTTATTGATCCTGATCCTGGGATTTGCCGCATTTTCGGCGCTAGAACGAGTGCTGGCCCCGTCGGTGCGTTGGTTCTTTCGCCGCCGGATGCAAAAGGTGGTGACGCAGGTGAACACTAAGCTGGATCGCCCGATCGAGCCGTTCAAGCTGGCGCGGCGTCACGATATGATCCAGCGGGTGATTTATGACCCCAAGGTGGCCGAGGCGATAGCAGAGCATGTGCAGGCAGAAGGGGTGCCCGAAAACGTGGCGTTCGAGGCGGCGCGGCGGTATGCGCATGAAATCGTGCCATCATTTAGTGCGTCGCTGTATTTCGGGTTAGCGATGCGGGCGTCACGGTGGCTAAGCCGGACGTTATACCGCGTGCGGCTTGGGCATTTTGACGAGGCGGCAATCGAGGCGATTGACCCTGATGCCACGGTGATATTCGTGATGAACCACCGATCAAATATGGATTATGTGCTGGTGACGTATCTGGCGGGGGAACGTTCGGCGCTGTCCTACGCGGTGGGGGAATGGGCGCAGATCTGGCCGTTAAAACATCTGATCCGCGCGATGGGGGCGTATTTCATCCGGCGCAAATCGCGCAATCCTTTATATCGGCGTGTGTTGGCGCGATATGTGCAACTGGCGACCGCTGGTGGGGTGACGCAGGCGGTGTTTCCCGAGGGCGGCTTAAGTCTGGATGGCACCGTGCGCGAACCAAAGCTGGGGTTGCTGAATTATGTGGTGTCGGATTTTGACCCAGAAGGTGCGCGTGATGTGGTGTTTGTGCCGGTGGCGTTGAATTACGACCGTGTGATGGAAGACCGTGTTCTGTTATCGGCGGCGGATGCGGGCAACCGCAAGTTCCGGTTTAGCCTGCTAAAGATGCTGGGGTTCATCGGGCGGCAGATCAAGTTCAAGATGACGGGGCGGTATCACCGGTTCGGTTATGCCTCGGTCAGTTTTGGTGATCCGGTCAGTTTGCGCGAGTTTGTGAAAACCTGTCCGGGTAATGTAACCGAATGTGTGGCGCAAAAGGTGATGGAGCGGGTGCGCGATGTGGTGCCTGTGTTGCCCGTGCCGCTGGTGGCGACGGTGATGCTGGACGCGGATGGACCATTGAGCGGGGATGAGGTGGCTGTGCGGGTGACGGCGCTTGCCAAAAGGCTTGAGGCGAACGGGGCCCATATCCATGTGCCGCGCGACAGTCTGGAATATGCTGCCGAGATCGGGCTGAAGATTTTATCTATGCGTCACATGGTGGTCGAGCGGGACGGGGGACTCGCCGCGAGCGATAAAGAGCGGGCCACGTTGCAGTTCTACGCCAATTCGATTGCGCATCTTGTGGAAGCGGTGCGGAATAAGAAGACTGCACCGAAAAAGTCGCGACGTAAGATAATTTCAAAAACTACCTGAATGCGATTGCATTGTTGCGCGAGCAATTCTATCCCACATGTAGACACTGGCGCCGATTCTGCGCCACCAGCACGGCTTTTGGAGGCTCTTATGACTGTTGATAAAAATCCGGATATTGCCGCATATGATGCTCCTGAAAAGGACTTGTATGAGGTGGGTGAAATGCCACCGATGGGCCATGTTCCCAAACAGATGTATGCGTGGGCCATCCGGCGGGACCGTCATGGTGACCCTGACAAGGCGATGTTGCAAGAGGTGGTGGATACACCGATGATCGACAGTTACGAGGTTCTGGTTCTGGTGATGGCCGCAGGGGTGAATTACAACGGGGTCTGGGCAGCACTTGGCACGCCGATTTCGACCTTTGATGTGCATGGGGCGGATTACCATGTCGCGGGGTCGGACGCGTCGGGGATTATCTGGGCTGTGGGAGACAAGGTAAAGCGCTGGAAAGTCGGCGACGAAGTGGTGGTGCATTGCAATCAGGACGATGGCGATGACGAGGAGTGCAATGGGGGTGATCCGATGTTTTCGCCCACCCAAAGGATTTGGGGTTACGAGACGCCGGATGGGTCATTCGCACAGTTCACGCGGGTTCAGGCGCAACAGCTAATGCCACGCCCAAAGCATCTGACATGGGAGGCAAGTGCCTGTTACACGCTGACGCTGGCCACGGCTTACCGTATGTTGTTTGGGCATCACCCGCATGAACTCAAACCTGGGCAGAACGTGCTGGTTTGGGGCGCGTCCGGTGGGCTGGGATCATTTGCGATCCAGCTGATCAACACAGCGGGGGGAAATGCGATTGGGGTCATTTCCAACGAGGACAAGCGCGATTTCGTCATGGGGCTGGGCGCCAAAGGCGTGATCAACCGCAAGGATTTCAATTGCTGGGGGCAAATGCCGACGGTGAACACGCCGGAATACAAGACGTGGTTCGGCGAGGTCCGCAAATTCGGCAAGGCGATCTGGGATATCACCGGCAAGGGCATTAATGTCGACATGGTGTTTGAACATCCGGGCGAGGCGACCTTTCCGGTATCAGTGTTCGTGGTGAAAAAAGGCGGTATGGTGGTGATCTGTGCGGGCACGACGGGGTATAACCTGACGATGGATGCGCGGTATTTGTGGATGCACCAAAAACGGGTGCAGGGATCACACTTTGCCCATCTGAAACAGGCAGCCGCAGCGAACCAGTTGATGATCGAGCGGCGGCTGGACCCGTCAATGTCCGAGGTGTTCCCGTGGGATGAAATCCCAGCGGCACACATGAAGATGTGGAGGAACGAGCACAAGCCGGGCAATATGGCGGTGCTGGTTCAGGCTCCGACCACGGGGCTGCGAACGCTGGAAGATGCACTGGAGGCGGGCGTTTAATCTGGTCTCTTTTGTGCGGTGCATATAGGGTCGCCGCATGGCAGCACCCGCAGTAACATTTTCCGAAGATCAGGCCGAAGCTTACGACCGCATCACCGAGGTGTTGCTGGGGGCTGGCGTTGATCTGGACAACAGTATCCTGACGCCGCAAAGCGATGGGCGCGATAGTGTTTTAGCTGTGGTCGGCAAGGCAGGGTCGGGCAAGACGCTGCTGTTGGCCCGTCTATACGAGGCCTTGGAAGAGGCTGGCGTTGACATCGTTTCAGGCGATTACGAGGCCAAGCGTCGCAAGGACAAGCGCACCTTGGCGATTTTGGCCCCGACCAACAAAGCCGCCAGTGTGTTGCGCAATCACGGGGTGCCTGCGACCACGATCCACCGGATATTATATACGCCGTTGTATGACCCCGAATACGAGAAAATTGCCGAATGGCTGGCAGGGAGAGGCGAGAAGCCCGAGATTGAGGGGCTAACCGAGGCCGCCCTTGACCGTGCGGCGCTGTTTTACGCCAGTAATAAATCCATCCCCGGTGCGCTGGCGGCGGCGGGTTTGCGGGGTTCGGATTTCATCATCGGCTGGAAGCGCCGCGACGAGCCGATGGACATCGGGTTCGTCGATGAAAGTTCCATGCTGGATGAAAAGCAGCTGGAGGATCTGAAGGAAATATTTCCGACGCTGGTGTTATTCGGTGACCCCGCGCAACTGGCCCCTGTCGGGCAATCCGGCGAGATGGTGTTTGACAATTTTTCCGGCAAGCAAAAGCTGGAGCTGCACCGTATTCACCGACAGGATGCAGATAATCCGATCCTTGATCTGGCCCATGCGTTAAGTGACGAGAGCCTGCAGTTTCAGGATTTTGAACGGATGATCGCCGAGGCCGCCGCCAAAGATGACCGCGTGGTTTTGGCGCAACGGGTCGAGGTGGATATGATGGCGCGATCCCCTGCGCTGGTGTGGATGAACAAAACACGTGTTCGGTTGATACATGCGTTTCGGGGTGCATATGGTGCACCTGCGGATGAATTGATGGCAGGCGAGCCGTTGATCTGTGACGGGATTGAACTGCCGGTCAAGCACCGCAAGAAACGCATTGATCTTGAGGCGCGCGGGCTGATTAAGGGCGCACAGGTGATCTATCTGGGGCCTGGTCGCAAGGCGGGGTTTTCGCGCATCCATGTGCTGGGGGCCGAGGACCCGCAGGTATCTGCGGCGTCGATTATCAAGATCGAGATGCCGGACGAGGAAGAGCCGTTCATCCCCTATGCAGCCCGCATGGGAGCTGCTTTTTTGCATGGCTCTGCGGTGACGATCCACAAGGCGCAAGGCTCGCAATGGGAAAACGTGCAGGTGTTTGCGCCTGACCTGTTTGTGGCGGCACGGATGGGGCGCGTTGAGGCGGGGCAAGCACTGTGGAAACGGCTGGCCTATGTGGCGATCACGCGGGCGGAAAAGCGGTTGTTCTGGGTGACGCGCAATATGCTGTCGCGGCCATCCGCGCCATTGACGGTTGACGATTTACAGGGCGCGACCGTGCCATTGACGCTTGAGGGGGATGAGGAGTGAGCAAGACGATTATCATCACCGGTGCCAGTTCTGGGATCGGGGCGGCCACGGCCAAGGTGTTTCTGGCGGCCGGTTGGCAAGTGGGCCTGATTGCGCGTCGCCGTGAAGCGTTGGAAGCGGTTGCGGACGGGTATGATGCTGCGCATGTGTTGCCAGCAGATGTGACGGATGAGGATGTGTTGGGCGTGGCGTTCGAGATGTTTGCCAAAGCCACTGGACGGTTGGATGTGTTGTTCAACAATGCCGGCAGTTTTGGTCCTGCCGGTCTGATTGACGAAATCAGCGTGGATGAGTGGCGCAATGTGGTGGAGCTGAACCTGACGGGGATGTTTCTGGCCGCGCGGTTTGCGTTTAGACAGATGCGGGCGCAGACCCCGCAAGGCGGGCGGATTATCAATAACGGGTCGGTGTCAGCCCACGCGCCACGGCCAGGATCAGTGGGATACACCAGCACCAAACATGCGATCACGGGGCTGACCAAGACGCTGAGCCTTGATGGTCGGGCCTTTGATATTGCTTGTGGTCAGATTGACATTGGCAATGCACAGACCGAATTGCTGGACCAGTTGAATGCCCGCGCACTGGCGGCCAATCCCGATGTGGCTGTGCAGCCGATGATGGATGTGGGGCTGGCGGCGGATGCGGTGATGCAAATGGCGGCGTTGCCACTGTCGGCCAATGTTCAATCCATGACGATTATGGCGACAAAGATGCCGTTGATCGGGCGCGGTTAGGGTGTTTTGTCTTTAATCTGGTACAAGAGAATGCAAATTGCTCTAGGGTTTGAAGTAGCTGAACACAGCAGATGCGAGCCAACCGGCGACAATCGCGATGAACAGTGACATCAAGCCGTAATAAACCGCATTGTCATGGGCAAGGTTATAGAGCCAGCGCTCGATCCCGACCTTCTGGATATCCAGATTGGTTTCAAACACATCCACCACCTGTCTACCTCGGGTGATCAGGATACGGGCGGTGTATCCGCCCGCTGTCAGGTTTGAAGGCAGGTCAATCGAGGTGCGAAATAACGTGTCGGACATTAATTCCACAGCACCTTCTCGCACTTGATACAGACCATTATTGGTGCGGATGCGAATCAAAGCGTCGATAAAGTTTCTGGCGTGGCCCAATGATTGTATCTGTGCGCTCATCGAGTTGATAGCGCGGGTGATAGAAACCTTGTAGAGTCGGTCTACGTCTTCTGTCAGCGTTTCCTTTAACGGGGCTGTTGTGGCGACGGAATAAAAACTGGGGGCCGCGTCAATCAGCACGGAATCGCTATTAACCCAGATGCCAACCTTTTTTTCCTTAAGGCGAACTGTGACAGGTTCTGATGGGCCGGCCACCGAGATGATGACCTGTAAAGGACCATTGCTCGGGATGGGGGCATCACGGCTGATCGCGCCAAAGATCAGAATATTCGAACCATCAAAGGTGGCCGAAATACCGACGCGGCTTTGCGAAAGATCAGCGACGATTTCTTCGCTAGCATTCAGAGGTAAAACAGCGGCAAGTAGAAACAGGACGATAAAACGAAACATCTAGTGCCCCCCGCCAGTGCCGAGCGAATAAAGTTCGCTGGGTTGGATCAGTAGATCAAGCGCCAGTTTGCCACAAACCGCCAGCACCAGTATGGCCAGCAGGACGCGCAGTTGTTCGGCTTTCATTTTGAGACCAATGCGGGTGCCGATCTGTGCGCCGATAACGCCGCCAACCAGCAGCAGAACGGCCAGCACAATATCAACGGTAAAGTTGGTTGTGGCGTGCATCATCGTGGTGAAGGCGGTCACGAAAATAATCTGGTACAGGGAGGTGCCGATCACAACTTTGGTGGGCATACCGATCAGATAGATCATCGCGGGCACCATCACAAAGCCGCCGCCGACGCCCATGATTGCGGCCAGAACACCCACAAAAATCCCAACAATAAATGGCGGGATCACCGAGATATACAGACCCGATGTGCGGAACTTCATTTTGAAGGGTAGGTTGTGGATCCAGTTGTGTTTCTTGCGTTTGGTGGCGGCGCCGGTTTTTTGGGATCGGCGGATGGCGTTCAGGCTTTCGATAAACATCAAGGAGCCGATGATACCAAGGAATATCACATAGCTGAGTTTCACCAGTAGATCGACCTGCCCCATGCTTTTGAGGTAATTGAACAGCTGGATACCAAGGTATGCGCCAATCAGTCCGCCAATCAGCAGGACAGTGCCCATTTTCAGGTCCACCGTCTTTCGTTTGAAATGCGCTAGAACGCCGGAAAAGGACGAGGCAACAATCTGGTTTGCTTCGGTGGCCACGGCCACGGCTGGCGGGATGCCTATAAAGAACAGCAGGGGGGTCATCAAAAAACCGCCACCGACGCCAAACATCCCCGATAGGATGCCGACCATGCCGCCAAGACCAAGCAAAAGAAACGCGTTCACCGATATCTCGGCAATGGGAAGATAAATTTGCATAGGCGTTCCTAATCCAGAATTACCCTAATCGACAATAGGGCAGAAACGATTTTGCACCAAATAGATGCAAATATATGCATATTTACCGTTCTTTCACGTACGGCTCACCGCCTGCACGGGGTGCAACCGCCTTGCCGACGAAGCCCGCGAGAATCACTACAGTCAGGATATATGGTAGCGCCTGCATGAACTGGACCGGAATTTCAAAGACCCCAAAGACATCGATGTTGGGGTATAGATTGCTGATTGCCTCAAGGAAACCGAACAGCAAACAGGCCATCAAGGCATACCAAGGACGCCATTTGGAAAAGATCAAAGCGGCGAGCGCGATAAAGCCGCGCCCTGCCGACATCTCGCGTCCAAAAGCCGAGGCTTGGGACGTAGCAAGGTAGGCGCCGCCAAGGCCGCAGAGCACGCCTGCGATCATCACAGCGGCATAGCGGTATCGGATCACTGATACGCCAGCAGTATCGACAGAGGCCGGATTTTCACCAACGGCGCGCAGACGCAGGCCGAAACGGGTGCGAAACAGCAGCCACCATGTGAAGGGCACAATCAGGAAGGTGATATAGACGAGGGGTTTGTGCCCCGAGATCACATCGGCATAGATCGGCCCTGCAATTGGAACCTCGCGCAAAGCATCGGCAAACGGCAGGGTAATCTCGTGAAACCGCGACCCGTTTGGCAGGGCGGGTGACTGGCCGCCCTTCTTGAACCATGCATGACCGATAACAATGGTCAGGCCCGACGCCAGAAAATTCAGCGCAACCCCAGCGATCAACTGGTTGCCGCGATAGGTGATCGAGGCGATGCCGTGGATCAACGAGAACACCATCGAGGCCGCAACACCCGCCAGCACGCCCAGCCAGACGTTGCCGGTTTCAAACGATATAGCCGCCGAGAAGAAGGCCGAGATCAGCAGTTTGCCTTCCAACCCGATGTCAAAGATACCGGCGCGTTCTGAATAGAGTCCCGCCAGACAGGCCAGTATCAGCACCACGGACAGGCGGATGGTCATGTCCATTGCGATAATGGCCTGCAGGAATGTATGTGCAAAATCCATCAGTTTTGCCCCTTTCGTGCGCGTATAAACAGTTTTTCGACCGGTCCGCGCACCATGTAATCCAGCGCACCTGTGAACAGGATGATCATGCCCTGAATCACCAGCACCACTTCTTTGCTGATGCCCGGCATTTCCCAAAGCAGTTCAAACCCGCCTTGGGCCAGCATGCCAAACAGCAGCGCTGCAAGGATGATGCCGATCGGGTGGTTTCGTCCCATCAGGGCAACGGCGATACCGACAAATCCTGCACCCTCGACGAATTCCTTGATCAGGCGTTCCTGTTCGCCCATCACCACATTGATCGACAGCATGCCAGCCAAAGCGCCCGAGATAATCATCGCGATCATGGTGATTTTGAAAGCAGAGATACCGGCATAACTGGCGGCAGTCGGGCTGTGTCCAAAGGCGCGGATGGCGTAACCTAACCGCGTGCGCCACAGCAGGAACCAGACCAGCCATGCACAGAGCAGCGCCAGCAGGAAGCTGACATTGGCGGGGGCCGATTTGGAAAACTCGATCCCCAAGGGGGCAAGCATTTCATGGATTGTCGGCAGGTGTGCCCCATCGGGGAATTTCACGGTTTCAGCGCTTTGGGTGTTGGGATTTTTCAGGATGCCGTTTAGCAAATACCCCATCACGGCAGCTGCGATAAAGTTGAACATGATTGTGGTGATCACGATGTGGCTTCCACGCCGTGCCTGCAAATAGGCCGGAATAGCGGCCCATACCGCGCCAAACAATCCACCGCCAAGGATGGCAAAGGGCAGGGCAACCGTCCAGTGTGGCCAGTCAAACGCCAATAAAACAATGGCCACACCGACACCACTGATGGCGGCTTGGCCTTCGCCACCGATGTTGAACATTCGGCCATGAAACGCCACAGCCACCGCAAGGCCGGTGA
Organism: Profundibacter sp.; assembly: GCF_056498605.1. Lineage (NCBI taxonomy): Bacteria > Pseudomonadati > Pseudomonadota > Alphaproteobacteria > Rhodobacterales > Paracoccaceae > Profundibacter > Profundibacter sp. Next base: position 6,196 of record NZ_JBSMEZ010000029.1, on the reverse strand, counting down.
ACATGTAGTTGGTGGCATAATAGAGCGTATAGCCGATCCCCGAGGTGGAGCCGAGCGCGCCCTTGATCATCACGGTGATTGCCTGAACAGGGTCTTGACCGATGGCCAGAACCACCAGCCCCGAGGCAAACAAGGCAAGGCTAAGGCTGATCAACGGGATCAGAACCACGTCGGCCCATCTTGGCATCTTGTCCATCAGGCAGCCCCCCCGTTTGTTTCCATACCGGCCATCAACATGCCCAACTCTTTTTCATCTGTCTTGGCGGGGTCGCGTTCGCCCATGATATGGCCGTCAAACATCACGATGATGCGGTCAGATAGGGACAGGATTTCTTCCAGCTCGACGCTGACCAGCAGAATGGCTTTGCCCTCGTCGCGCAGATCGACAATCCGCTTATGGATGAATTCAATCGCGCCAATGTCAACGCCGCGGGTCGGCTGACCGACCAACAACAGATCGGGGTTGCGTTCAATTTCACGGGCCAGCACGATTTTCTGCTGGTTGCCGCCGGAAAAGTTTTTCGCCTGAAGCTTCGGATTGGGCGGGCGCACGTCAAAGCGATCCATTTTGGCCTCGGTTTCGCGGCGGATCGCGGCGTTGTCCATCATCAGCGCGTTTTTGTTGTATGCCGCATCATTGTGATAGCCAAAGATCATGTTTTCCCACGCCATGAAATCCATGATCAGTCCTTCGGACTGACGATCTTCGGGCACATGTGCAATGCCACGGTGGCGGCGTGACTGGCCGTTGGAATGCTTGCCGGTCAGATCAATTTCCTGCCCTTTGATGCGGATTGTGCCCGTGGCGTTCATATAACCACCCAGCACATCCAGCAATTCAGTTTGCCCGTTACCCGAGACCCCTGCGATCCCCAGAATTTCACCGGCACGTACCTGTAATGAAACGCCTTTGACGCGCTCGACATTCTTGTCGTCGATCACTTGCAGGTTTTCGATCTCGAGGATCGGCTCGCCCGGCGTGGCGGGCTTTTTGTTGATTTGCAGCAGAACCTTGCGCCCAACCATCAACTCGGCCAATTGTTCTGGGCTGGTGTCTTTGGTTTTAACTGTGGCCGTCATTTCACCACGGCGCATCACCGATACCGTATCGGTGACTTCCATGATCTCGCGCAGCTTGTGGGTGATCAGGATGATGGTTTTGCCCTGATCCCTTAGCCCGATCAGAATGCGAAACAGGTGGTCGGCCTCGGCGGGGGTCAACACGCCGGTGGGTTCGTCCAGAATAAGGACGTCGGCTTGGCGATACAGCGCTTTGAGGATTTCAACGCGTTGTTGATGGCCCACTGGAAGATTTTCAATCAAGGCATCAGGGTCGACGCTTAATTCGTATTCGTCAGACAGTTTCTTGAGCAACTTGCGCGCTTTGGTCAATGATGGTTTTAGCAGCGGGCCGTCTTCCATGCCTAAAATGACATTTTCAAGAACCGTGAAATTTTCAACCAGTTTGAAGTGTTGGTGCACCATGCCGATACCGGCTTTGATGGCAGCGGAGCTGTCTGGGATCAGGGTTTTTTTGCCCCTAATAAAGACCTCGCCCGCGTCTGCCTTGTAAAACCCGTAAAGGATCGACATCAGCGTGGATTTCCCGGCGCCATTTTCGCCAACGATCCCATGGATCGAGCCGCGCGCAACAGAAAGCGAGATGTCTTTGTTTGCCTGCACCGGCCCGAAAGCCTTGGAGATGCCGACAAGTTCGATAGCTGGAGCGGCAGTTTCCTGCCGCTCCGTGGATTGTGCGCTAGCCATCAGTGCTTATTTCACTGGGCAAGCATTGTCGGACATATAGTCATGCACAACGATATCGCCAGCGATGATTTTTGCTTTGGCGGCATCAACAGCGGCCAGCATTTCCGCTGTGACCAGATCTTTGTTGTTGTCGTCCATTGCGTAATCAATCCCGCCTTCGGCCAGACCCAGTACGTTAAAACCGTTTGGCAGATCGGCCCCAGCCGAGAATGCGTTGTAAACGGCAACATCAACGCGTTTCAGCATGGATGTCAGAACCTGGCCCGGGTGCAGGTCGTGCTGGTTAGAATCAACGCCAATTGACTGGATGCCCTCATCCGCCGCGGTTTGCAGCACGCCCAGACCGGTGGAACCAGCCGCGGCATAAACAACATCAGCGCCTTGCGAGATTTGCGCTTTGGTCAGCTCACCACCTTTAACCGGATCGTTCCAGGCGGATGGTGTTGTGCCGGTCATGTTCTGGATCACAATCGCATCGGGGTTCGCAGCCTTAACGCCCTGAACGTAGCCACAAGCGAATTTGCGGATCAGCGGGATGTCCATACCGCCAATAAAGCCGACAGTGCCGGATTTGGATGCCATAGCGGCCATCATGCCAACCAGATACGAGCCTTCTTGTTCCTTATAGACAACCGATTGTACGTTTGGCTGGTCAACCACCATGTCGATGATGGCAAATTTCGTGTCGGGGAAATCGGCGGCAACTGTATCCAGCGAGGACGCAAAGGCAAAGCCGGTCATTACAACCGGGTTATAGCCAGCTTCGGCAAACCGGCGCAGGGCCTGTTCACGCTGTGCTTCTGATGTCAGCTCGATATCGCGGAATGTGCCGCCAGTTTCTTCGGCCCAACGTGTGGCACCGTTAAAAGCGGCCTCGTTGAATGATTTGTCGAATTTGCCGCCAAGGTCAAAGATGATGGCTGGTTCAGCTGTGGCAATACCTGCTGTAAGGGCAAGCGTCGCAGCGGCGCCAAGGAATTTCTGCATAAGGGTCATATTTTCTCTCCCGATTTTTGTTTTTGGGTCGCCGCCGGAATGGGGGCAGAACCCAAGTAAGCGAGCAGATCGTTTTTAGATCATTCACGATTAAGCCCGCAGGTGGCGGGGAGGGTCAATAGCTTTTTACCATTTGGTAGCATCTATCGCGCGGATTCAGGGGGGCAGGCGCTGGATCGGCCAATATCAGACTCAAATCAGGGGCTTACGCATGATCATTGCCGCAATTCTGGGGCCTGTCGGGGGGCGATAGTAGGCGGGTCTGCGACCAGATTCGGTGTATCCGGCGGCACGATACAGGGCGCAAGCGGCGTTGTTGTTACAGGCGACCTCTAGAAAGGCATCGGTTGCGTCACGTTTTGCGGCCTCGTCTTCAAAGGCGGTTAGCAACGCGCGGCCGTTGCCTTGTCTTTGGTGTGCGGGATCGACTGCGAGTGTCAGCAATTCAGCTTCGCCCGCTATTTCACGACCCAAGATAAAGCCTGTATCGGTGGTTCGCAGGAACACGCCGTTAGTGGTGAGTATCGTTGTGAATTCATCGGCGCTCCATGGGCGGGGCGTTTCAAAGCAACGGACATGGAGGGCAGCGAGTTCAGTTGGGGTCATGGTAGGATGACGGGCGCCGGATCGCGCGGCGGAGCGGCATCGGGTGCGCGCACGTATAGCGGGGCAGGGCGGGGCAGGGTGGAATCGGTATAGCACGTGGCGGTGATGCGGGCGATGGCGACGGGGCTGACGGTATCGCTTGGACCGATGATGGTGTTTGTGGCGGTGATATCGGATTTGGCCATGACGTGGGGCGGCTGTGCGGCACCATCGGTTAATTCCTGCACAAAGACCTGATCACGCCGCGCATCTACCAGCGAAAGAATGGGGCGCGGGGCGTCAATCGCTTGGGCCTCGAAACTGGAAACGCCAACCGCCGGAATGTTTAGTGACAGCGCCAATCCACGGGCCGCGGAGACCGAAATGCGGATGCCGGTGAAATTGCCCGGGCCGATGCCTACGCCAATCGCGGTTAGGTCGGACCATTTGGCGTTGCCCTCGGCCAGCACCTCCTCAAGCAGCGGGAAAAGGCGTTCGGCTTGGCCTTTGGCCATCGGTTCGACCCGTTTTGCCAAAACTGTATCGCCAGACAGCAAAGCGGCCGCGCAATGCGCGACCGATGTATCAAATGCCAGTATCAGTGGTTCAGGCTTCAAGCGCCCGCACCTCGGTTACCTCGGGGATGTAATGGCGTAGCAGGTTCTCGATGCCCATTTTCAGGGTCACGGTGGATGATGGGCAGCCAGCACAAGCGCCTTGCATGTGCAGATAAACCACGCCGCCTTCAAATCCGTGGAAGGTGATGTCGCCGCCATCTTGTGCCACCGCAGGGCGCACGCGGGTATCAAGCAATTCCTTGATCTGGGTAACGATTGCCTCATCCGCGCCATTATGTTCGGCATGGCCCGCACTTTCGGCCTCGCCAATCAGCACTTCGTCGCCGGACTGGTAATGCTCCATGATCGCGCCAAGGATCGCGGGCTTGATATGCTCCCATGCGATTTCGTCGCCTTTGGTCACGGTAATGAAATCAGTGCCCAGAAATACGCCGTAAATGCCACCAGCCGCAAAAATGCGCTGGGCCAGCGGGGATTTGCCTGCAACATCGGCCGATGGGAAATCGGCGGTGCCTTTGCCTAGAACGCTCTGGCCCGGCAGGAATTTCAGGGTTGCGGGGTTCGGGGTGGATTCGGTTTGGATAAACATTTGGCATACCTTTTTGGTCAGGTTTACAGATATGCGCCTGCCACGCCTAACTGTCAAGGTTTGGAACGGTTCTAAATAGTAATCATGTGATCGCCTCAAGCCGCTCTTTTGACATTTCGCCCGGCACAATGGTGATCGGGATCGGGAAGTTGGCGACCGATTTCATCAGCTTGGTAATCAGCGGGCCAGGCCCTTTTTTGTCGCTTCCAGCGCCGAGCACCAGCAATCCGATGTCAGCGTGTTCAGCGACCTGCGCCATAATTTCGGTCACGGCTTCGCCCTCGCGGATCACCAGTTCTGGCTCGATCCCTTGCCGATCACGCATCCATTTGGCAAAGACCTCGTAATGCACCTCGATGCGTTCACGCGCTTCTTCGCGCATAATGTCACCGATACCGATCCAGTGATTGAATTCCTCGGGCGGAATAATCGACAGAACCTCGACCCCGCCGCCAGATTTTCTGGCCCGCATTGCCGCGAACCGCATCGCATTCAGACATTCACGGCTGTCGTCCAGCACCACTAGAAATTTACGCATGTGTTGTTCTCCTTGGCCGCAATGATGCAGGTGTTAGCGTTTCAGTGCAAGGGTAACTCATGCGTCAGATAGTGCCCAGTCCCAATATGTTTCGCGGGCGCGTTTGGTCAGCGGGCCCATTTGGTAGTTGATCCCGTCAAATGCGCTAACGGGTGTGACTTTGGCATAATTGCCCGACAGGAACACCTCGTCTGCCCCGCGGAAATCGTCAAACGTCAGGATGGTTTCATGCACTTTGATCCCGTCGGCCCGCAGGTTTTCGATGTGGCGGGCGCGGGTAATACCGGCAAGGAACGTGTTGTTGGCAATCGGGGTGAACAATTCGCCGTCCTTGGCCATGAACACATTGGCCGATGCGGTTTCGGCGACGTTGCCCATGATGTCGGCGACCAAGGCGTTGTTGAACCCCTTGGCGTTGGCCTCGGCCAACATGCGGGCGTTGTTGGGGTATAGGCAGCCCGCTTTGGCGTTGGTGACGTTGCTTTCCAATACCGGACGGCGGAACTGCGTGGTGGTCAGAGTTTCCGCAGCCGTGGCCGTGGGCATTGCGACTTCTTCCAGACTGATCGCGAAACCGGTCGAGTTTTCCTTTGGAACGATGCCGCCAATGCCGCAATCAATGCCCCAATACATAGGACGGATGTAAACGGCTGCGGTTTTCGAGTAGGCGGCCAGCCCTTCCCAGATGATCTGCACCATGTCGTCGGTTGTGACGGTCGGGGTGATCATCAGGGCGGCGGCGGATCGGTTGGCACGCTCGCAATGGGCGCGCAGATCGGGCGCGACCCCTTCGAAATACCGCGCCCCGTCAAAGATGGTCGAGCCGAGCCACGAGCCATGATCGGCGGCTTTCATGATCGACAGATCGCCATTGTGCCATGTGCCGTCGAAATAGGTGCGGATGTTGGTGCCCATTGCCATGATGGTGATCTCCCTTTGATTCAGCAAGGAGCGTATCGGCAAAGTAGGTCAGCTGTCCAGACCTAAAGCCATCAACCCCGCAACATCAAGCGGCGCATTGTTCATGGCCAGCGCCCCGTCTGGGCTGCGTGGCCAGTCGGCCTCGTCGCGGTCACAGTATAGCTCGAATCCATTGCCATCAAGGTCGGTCAGGTAGACGGCCTCGCTGACACCGTGATCAGC
>NZ_JBSMEZ010000028.1:0-74624 GCF_056498605.1 Profundibacter sp. | reverse complement strand
GCGGGGCAATCAAAGTCCATTGATTATCTGTTAAAACCGTTCGTATCAAAGCTGCTCTCCTTTTGTTTGCAACATTGAATCAGAACTTAAACAGAATGGGAATCCCTAAACGTCAACAGGCCCTAATGGATTCGGCCCTAAAAGGCGCCGACTTCCCCGCCCGATTTCGCCGCCGTTTTCAGCAGGTCGAACACATATTGCGCTACCGAACGAAACGCGACCAGGGTGATTTCTTGTTCCCCCGACATCCAGAACGCCGCTGGAACCTGCGCCAAACGCGTGCGGCGGATTTCGCCAATCTGCAGCGCTTGCATATCCACCGGCGCCAGCTTGGCCACCACCTCGCGCGCACCCGCACCCGTCAGGGTGAACACCACGCGGGCGTCCGATACATTTGCGATTAGGGAATGTGTTTTGCCTAATGAATTTCGCAACTTGGAGGCCGTTGCTTCAGCCGATGCATAGGGCATCATCAACAGCAATTCATCCGGCGACATCCACGCCGCCCCCATGCCTTTGCTCATGATGATGGACCGCTGCGCAGGCATATCCACCCCGACCGCCGCTTTCACCGCCTTGGCGATTTTCGCCATCGAAAGATCACCGCGAAAGCTCAGCATACCTTGCAGGCCCATTTCCTGAACCTGCACATATCCGGCATAAGAAACACCTTGCAACGCACTCACAGCATTAGACATTTTGCTTCTCCCCTGATTTATCATAGAACACCGGATCAACGATTTTCGCCGGGATCAAAGTGCCATCGGTACGGCCAAAATTGATCACCTCGCCCATCCGGTCCGGCCCATGCAGCACCAGCCCCATCGCAATGCCACAGCCCAGCGTTGGCGAATGATAGGTCGAGGTCACACGCCCCTGCATATTGCGCTGCCCGTTGGCGTTGGTCCCATCGCCAAGCGCATAAGCCCCGTCCGGTAGAACCGAGCCATCCACAGTCTCCAGCCCGACCAATTGCCAACGATCCGCACAGGCCATGAACGATCTTTGCTGCGCCCGCTGACCCAGAAAATCGTCCTTTTTCTTGGATATCGCCCACGACAGCCCCAAATCCTGCGGGATCACCGTGCCATCGGTTTCATCGCCGATCATGATGAACCCCTTTTCGGCTCGCATGATGTGCAGCGCCTCGGTTCCATAAGCCATGGCGCCAAATTCCGCCCCTGTTTCCAACAGCTTGTCCCAAAATGCGCGGCCTTGCGAGGCAGGCACCGCGATCTCGTATGACAGCTCGCCCGAGAATGAAATCCGGTAAACCCGCGCCTCAAAGCCGCCGATGGTCCCGTCAGCCCAGCCCATGAAACTCAGCGCCTCTTTGGACACATCCATGCCGCCCATTTTTTGCAAAACCTTGCGTGCGTTCGGCCCGACAACCGCCACTTGGGCGAACTGCTCGGTGACATTGGCAACATAGACTTTCCAGTCCCACCACTCGGTTTGCAGCCATTCTTCCATCCACGCATGGGTGTGCTCGGCCCCGCCCGATGTGGTGTGGCACAGGAAGGTGTCCTCATCAATCCGCGCCACCACGCCGTCATCCATTAAGAACCCGTTTTCCGAACACATCAACCCGTAACGGCAGCGCCCCGGCTTCAGGTTGGACATCATATTGGTGTAGAGCATATCGAGGAACTTACCCGCATCCGGCCCTTTGACGATCAGCTTGCCAAGTGTGGATGCGTCAAGAAAACCAAGAGCTTGACGGGTATTATTCACCTCGCGCGTCACGGATTCCTCATGGCTCTCGCCACCGCGTGGATAGCAATAGGGACGACGCCATTGGCCGACAGGTTCCATATAGGCGCCCGCCTCTACATGCCATTCATGCATCGGCGAGCGGCGCAGTGGTTGGAATATTTCGCCCCGCGCCTCACCAGCAATCGCGCCCATGGAAATGGGGGTATAGGGCGGGCGAAACGTGGTGGTGCCGGTGGCAGGGATGGCTTGACCCAAGGCATCCGACAGCACGGCCAGCCCGTTGATGTTACTGAGCTTGCCTTGATCAGTGGCCATACCGAGGGTGGTGTAGCGTTTGGTGTGCTCGACGCTTTCATACCCCTCACGGGCGGCCAGTTGCACGTCCGGCACCTTAACGTCATTCTGGTAGTCCAGCCACATCTTGGCCTTCAGGGCAGGCGTGGCGTTGGCGGGCATGATCCAGATCGGGGCCATCGGGGCCTCATTGGTTGCCACAGCTTTGGGCGCATTGGCGCGCTTGGGGGCAAACCCTGCGGCTTTGGCGGCAGCTTTGCCAGCCTTGGTCGCATCTTTCAGCACATCCGGCGTGTCCATCGCGCCGGACGCGTTGCCAGCAGTCACAACGAATCCTTCGCCCGTGTCCCCCAATGGCGGGCGGTTGGGGTCTGGCACGAAATGGGCGTGGTCCTCGATCCAGTTCAGCTTGCCACCACAGTGCGACCACAGATGCACCACGGGGGACCAACCGCCAGACATGGCGACACAATCACAAGCGATGTCCTCGCGCGCGCCACCATCGCCGTCTTGCAGACAGATCGCCACGCCAAGAACGCGCTTGCCGCCTTTGACTTTGGCAATGGCGCGGCCCTCTTCAATGCGGATGCCCAGCGCACGGGCCTGATTGGGCAGATCACCCTCGGCGTTGGGGCGGGCGTCAACGATGGCGGGGATTTTCAGGCCTGCGTTGTGCAGGGTGATCGCGGTGCGGTAAGCGTCGTCATTGTTGGTGACAACCACGGTGCGCTGGCCAACAGCCACGCCCCAGTTCACCAGATAATCACGCACGCTTGCGGCCAGCATCACGCCGGGGATATCGTTTCCGGCGAATGACAGCGGACGTTCAATCGCACCTGTCGCGGTGATGATCTGCTTGGCCCTGATCCGCCATAGGCGGTGGCGCGGGGCGTCGGTTTCAGGGTTGTGATCGGTGATGCGCTCATAGCCCAGCGCGTAGCCGTGGTCATAGACGCCAGCGCCCATCAAGCGGGTGCGGATGGTGACGTTTTCCATGTTTTGCAGCTTGGCGAGCGTATCTGTGACCCAGTCCTCTGCCGTTTTGCCGCCGATTTCGGCCCCGTCGACTGGCGCGCGCCCCCCCCAATGGGCGGTTTGCTCGATCAGCAGGACTTTGGCACCGGATTGTGCGGCCGCGAGTGCGGCTTGAAGGCCAGCAATACCGCCGCCGACGATCAGGATATCGGTGAAATAATAGAAATGCTCGTAACGGTCCGCGTCGCGGTCTTTGGGGGCGGTTCCCAGCCCTGCGGAGTGGCGGATGATTGGCTCGAACACATGTTTCCACGCGGCGCGTGGGTACATGAAGGTTTTATAGTAGAAACCGGCGGGCAGGAAGCGGGAGACATAGTTGTTGATGGTGCCCACGTCGAAATTCAGGCTGGGCCAGTGGTTTTGCGATTTGGCGGTCAGGCCGTCGAACAGCTCAGTCGTGGTGACGCGCTGGTTTGGCTCGAAACGTGCGCCTTGCCCCATATTGACCAGCGCATTGGGTTCTTCCGCGCCGGACGCGACGACGCCACGGGCGCGGTGGTATTTGAAGGAGCGGCCCATCAGCATCTGGTCATTGGCCATCAGGGCCGAGGCGAGCGTGTCGCCCTCGTAGCCGCCAAGGGATTTGCCGTTGAAGGTGAAGGTCGCGGGGGCGTTTCGGTTCAGGAAACGGCCATGGTTGGGGATGCGGGTGCTCATATCGAAACGCTTTCGCTGGTGGAGGTCTGGGAGCCTCCGGCGGAGGTATTTGGGAAAAGAAGAAGCATCATTTGTAGCCCTGCCAATCGGGGCGTTTTGCTTTGATCTTTTTGATCAGGGCGGCGGGGGGGTGATGGGTTTGGGCGCTGTAGGTGCCGAAGACTTCGAGGGTCATGGTGCAGCGGGCGGCGTGGAACCATTTTCCGCAGCCATTGACGTGCCGCCAGCGCTCGAAATGTACGCCTTTGGGGTTTTTGCGCTGGAACAGGTAGTTTTTCAGTTCGTCATCCGACGCACCTGTGGCGTGGCGGGTCAGATGCGCCTCGCCGCCGCCGTGGAGTTCGGTTTCTTCGGCTTTGACGCCGCAGTAGGGGCATTCAAGGATTAGCATTTAACTTCTCCATTAGTTCAATTTTTGGAAACTTATCGCCAAACACTTTCTCTGCAGCCGCTTGATAAGCATCTCCAACAGAAAACGCTTCTTCCAAATCTCTTTCTAACTTTTCGATCATATCTGCGAGAAGAACATTCATAGCGCCAACCTTCATCTCAGCACGTTTTGCAAGATTTCCTTCAAGAGCTACCGTAACTGTCAGCCCATCCATACTGGTTTCATGGCCCAAGCTTTCTTCAATAATTTCACTTAATGCCGCATGCTCGGAATTATATTGCTCTACCATGGCAAAATGAGTTGAAGTTTTACTTTGAAGAAGGTGGATTCTTGTGACCAAATCCCCTGAATCCGTAAAAAAGAGAAATTCAAGTTCTGCCCCAGTTAGCTTTTCGATTGCGTTCACACCAGAAACCATCGCACGAATTGCCAACCCAGGCTCTTGAATTGATTGCCCTTCTGCATTCGCCTCTTCAAACTGAACATCAATAGCTTTTTTCATTGAATAAATATGATTTGTGATAGCAACGAACTTCGCCAATCCTATTCGTGCTGCGGTATTACGTGAGGATATTAATTGCGCATCAGCGCGTTTACGTTCTGACCGTTTTGTGACGGAAAAGACCGCAAGAGACGTAACAATAGAAACAGTTCCACCAAGAACTGCTGACAAAAAAGCAATAGTAATTGTGAATTGCTGTTCGCCAGGAATTGCATTCCACCAATCCATCAGTGAGCCACCCCCGCCGCAACGCTTTCATCAATAAACCGCCCCTCGGCAAAGCGGTCCAACCCGAACTCGGCGCTTAATGGCCCCGGTGTGCCTTTGGCGACCAGTTCTGCCATCGCCCAGCCGGACCCCGGAATGGACTTAAACCCGCCGGTGCCCCAGCCGCCGTTGATGAAGCATCCGCCAAGCGGCGTGGTCGAGATGATCGGCGAGCGGTCCCCCGTCACGTCAACAATCCCGCCCCATTGGCGCAGCATTTTCAGGCGCGACACCATTGGGAAGGTCTCTACCAGCGCCCGCACAGTTTCCTCGATATGGTGGAATGATCCGCGCTGGGTGTAGTTGTTATACATGTCGGTGCCACCGCCGATCACCATCTCGCCCTTGTCGGATTGCGACATGTAGCCGTGCACCGTGTTGGCCATCACCACCACGTCAAGGCAGGGTTTGATTGGCTCGGATACCAGCGCTTGCAGGGCGACGGATTCCATTGGCAGCCGGAAGCCCGCCATATTGGCCAGATCGCCGGAGTTGCCCGCCACAAGGATCGCCAGTTTCTTGCAGCCAATCGCGCCGCGCGTGGTTTGCACGCCGGTGACTTGGCCGCCTGACTGGTCCACCCCCGTGACTTCGCATTTCTGGATGATGTCCATGCCCATGTCGGAACAGGCCCGCGCATAGGCCCAGGCGACCGCATCGTGGCGCGCGGTGCCGCCGCGTTCCTGCCACAGAGCGCCAAGGACCGGATAGCGCGGGCCGGAGATGTTGATGATCGGCGCGAGTTCTTTGACCCGTTCAGGGCCGATGAATTCGGTCTGCACCCCTTGAAAGGCATTGGCCTGTGCGGTGCGCTGGAAGCCACGGATTTCAGCTTGGGTTTGGGCCAGCATCATCACGCCGCGCGGGCTAAACATCACGTTCATGTTCAGGTCTTGCGACATGGTTTCATACAGGCCGCGGGCTTTTTCATAGATCGCGGCTGACGGGTCTTGCAGGTAATTGGAGCGGATGATGGTGGTGTTGCGCCCCGTGTTGCCGCCGCCAAGCCAGCCTTTTTCAATGATCGCAACATTGGTGATGCCGAAATTCTTGCCCAGATAATAGGCGGTGGCCAACCCGTGGCCGCCTGCCCCGACGATCACCACGTCATAGGATTTTTTCGGCGCGGGCGAGCGCCATGCCTTGCCCCAACCCTTGTGATAGCGGAGCGCCTCGCGGAAGATGCCAAATGCCGAATAACGTCTCATCAATCGAATCCCCCTGAGGGGGCGATACCGCCCCTGCATATTTGTAATGATACATTGGTCGAGTTTAGCCGCACACGCCTGCGGCACAATGGGGAAAATATGCGACATATGCGGGAAGGTAGGCCCCTAACCAAGCTGTGATCAGACTGCGACGGTTTCACCCTTTTGTGTGGGGCGAATTCACGATACATGGGGGGCAGAATTTTATGCGCGAGTGAGAAACTATGACGTTCTGGATTATCATCGGATTACTGACCTTATTGGTGGCTATGCTGTTTGTGCTGGCGCTGTTGCGCGGGCGCGATGCCGGCGTTTCGGCGGCGCAGTTTGATCTGCAAATATACCGTGATCAGTTAAGCGGGATCGAGCGGGATCAGGAACGCGGTGTTGTCACCAAAGAGGAGGCCGCGCGGATCAAGACCGAAGTATCACGCCGGATTCTGGATGCGGATAAGGCGCTTCAGGCGACAAGCGGCGTTAAAGGTGCGCCGCGCAGCGTGACTTACGCCGCGATTGTCGCCTGCGCTGTGGTGCTGGCGGGCAGCGTTTGGGTGTACCAGACGATTGGCGCGCCGGGATATCCGGATTTGCCATTGAAGGTGCGAATTGCGAATGCAGACGAGGCGCGGGCCAACCGACCTTCCCAAAGTGAAGCCGAAGCATCGCTGCCCCCCCTCACTGTCGAGGTTGATCCACAGCACGAGGAAATGGTGGCCAAGCTGCGCGTGGCCGTTGCGGACCGCCCCAATGATCTGAAGGGGCATCAGTTGCTTGCGGGCAACGAGGCCGCCCTTGGCAATTACGTTGCCGCCTACCGCGCCCATATCAGGGTGGTCGAGATCAAGGGAGATGCGGCGACGGCGCGGGATTTGGCGGATTTGGCCGATCTGATGATCATGGCGGCGGGTGGCTATGTTTCGCCCGAGGCCGAAAGTGCGCTGCAACGCGCGCTGGAGCGTGACCCCAATGAGGGCAAGGCATTGTATTATTCCGGCCTGATGTTCGCCCAAAGCGGACGGCCCGATGTGGCGTTTCGGATTTGGCGTGATTTGTTGAGCAAAAGTGCGCCGACGGACCCGTGGGTGCCACCAATCCGTGGCCAAATTGAAGAAGCTGCCGCATGGGCCGGTGTGGATTACACCTTGCCGAAACTTGCTGGCGGCCCTGCCCTTGCGGGTCCTGATGCCGATGCGGTTGCGGCGGCCTCGGATATGACTGCCGAGGAGCGTCAGGATATGATTGGCAACATGGTGGCGCAATTGTCCGAGCGGCTGGCGACCGAGGGTGGATCGGCGCAGGAATGGGCGCAGTTGATTGGGGCGCTCGGGGTGCTCGGGGATACGGACCGGGCAAAGGCGATCTGGGGCGAGGCGCAGACTGTGTTTGCTGCCGATGCTGACGGGTTGGCGATAATCCTTGCCTCTGCCAAATCCGCGGGCGTGGCCGAGTGATCTTTGACGACATCGAGGGTTTTGCTGCCGCGTTAACGCCGATGCGGGCGATTGCGGGGCTGGATCTGGGAGAAAAGACCATTGGCGTGGCGGTGTCTGACAGTTTTCTGACCGTCGCCACCCCGCTGGAAACCATCCGGCGCAAGAAATTCGGTGTGGACGCGGCGCGGTTGTTGGAGATTGCTGCTGATCGCGGGCTGGGCGGGTTTATTCTGGGATTGCCGTTCAATATGGACGGCTCAGAGGGGCCAAGGTGCCAATCGACCCGCGCCTTTGCCCGCAATCTGTCACGCCTTACCGAATTACCCATCGGGTTTTGGGATGAACGGCTGTCGACGGTGGCGGCCGAACGGGCACTGTTAGAGGCGGATACGTCACGAAAGCGTCGCGCCGAGGTGATCGACCATGTGGCGGCGGGGTATATCCTGCAAGGGGTATTGGACCGTTTGGGGTTTTTGAAACGTGATGGATAAGGTTTGGAGCCGAGACGAGGTGGAGTCGCCCTGTGTGGACATCTGTGTGATCCACCCCGAGGCGCGGCTGTGCACCGGATGTTATCGCAGCATGGACGAGATCAGCCAGTGGTCACGGATGAGTTCCGCAGAACGCGCTGTTGTGGTGGCCGCGTTGCCTGATCGCAGCAAGCTGGTGGTCAAGCGCCGTGGCGGGCGAGCTGCGCGATTAAAGCGGGTGTGATTGGTTTCAGGGATTGCGCCGCGCTATGCGCGTCGCCCCAAGCGCTTTGACCCTGCGGGCCAAAGCGCTACTGCCTGCGGCGCAAGTATTTATTGCAAGAAGAAATGGGGACGTCGGGCTATAAACCGGCCGCTTTGCGCAGCATGTTCAGGGCGACGAGCGTTAGGAAGAAGGCAAACACCCGTTTCAGCGGTTTAGGGTCCATCATATGGGCCAGCTTTACCCCGTAAGGCGCTGTTATCAAAGTCATACTGATGGTTAGGACAAAGGCTGGCAGGTTCACGGCCCCGATTGTATAAGGCGGGCGCGGACCCGCTGGGATGTCGATCAGCAAGAAGCCGATCACCGAGGGCACCGCGATCAGCACGCCCAGCCCTGCGGCAGTGGCCACGGCGCGGTGGATCGGGGTGGCAAAAAGGCTCATCAATGGCACCCCGAATGAGCCACCACCGATGCCCATCAACACCGACATAAAGCCGAGGATTGGTGACAGGATAGCGCGTTTCAGGCCGGTGGGCATGGCATTTCCCAGACGCCATGTGTCGCGACCAAAGCCAAGGTAGAGGCCGACGGTGATGCCAAGCACGCCGAATATACCTTGCAGCACGACGGAGCGCAATGAAGCGGCAACCAGCACACCGATGGCAGCCCCGACCACAATGCCGGGGGCAAAGCCACGCAAGATATCCCAATCCACCGCGCCTTTTTTATGGTGGCTGGAGACCGACCGTAGCGAGGTAACAATGATGGTTGCCAGCGATGTGGCAAGGCAGACCTGCATCAGTTGATCACCGCCATACCCAAGGGCCGAGAAGATGTAGAAATAGGCGGGCACAAGGATGATGCCGCCGCCCACGCCGAGCAGCCCTGCCATCATGCCAGCAAAGGCACCGATGGCCAGCAGCATGGCCACCATCGGTAAAAGGGTTGTCATTTCGGGCATGTTTAGGCGCTCGCGGTTGTTTCGACCTGATCCTGCACACAAGCAAGGGCGGCGTCCAGCACTTCTAGCCCTGCCCCGTCAACATGCGCGCCTTCCGACAGGGCGCGTCGCCAGCCGCGGGCGCCGGGGCGACTATGAAACAGCCCCAGCATGTGGCGGGTGATCTGGTTCAAACGGCCTCCATCGGACAGGTGGCGTTCAATATAGGGTCGCATTTCATCAACCACTTGGCGGGTGGTTTTGCGCTGTGCCCCGCCGAATATTTCAGCATCCGCGCCCAGCAGGATTTGATCCGGTGTGTGATAGGCCGCGCGTCCAATCATCACCCCGTCCAACCCTGCATCCAGAAACGTGCGGGCCTGATCCAGCGTGCTGATACCGCCGTTTACGGAAATATGCAGATCAGGGAAATCGCGTTTGATTTGCAGCACCAGATCGTAATCCAGCGGCGGCACATCGCGGTTTTGCTTGGGGCTGAGGCCTTGCAGCCATGCCTTGCGGGCGTGGATGGAGAAGCGGGTAACGCCTGCGTTGCGAACGGTTTCAATGAACGCGGGCAACACCTGATGCGGGTCCTGTTCATCCACTCCGATGCGGCATTTCACGGTGACTGAAACGGTTGAGACGTCGATCATCGCCGCCACGCAATCGGCCACCAGTTCGGGGCGCTCCATCAGTACCGCGCCAAAGCTGCCCGATTGCACCCGATCCGAGGGGCAGCCGATGTTCAGGTTCACCTCGTCATAACCCACATCACAGCAAATACGGGTGGCGGTGGCAAGTTCTGTCGGGTCTGAGCCGCCCAACTGCACCGCAACGGGATGCTCCGCCGGATCAAAGCGCAACAAATGACGCGCATCGCCACGCACCAAGGCGGGAGACGTGACCATTTCGGTGTAGAGTAACGCGTTTGTGGACATCAGCCGGTGTAAGTAACGGCAATGGCGGTCGGTCCAGTTCATCATCGGGGCGACGGACAGGCGGGCGGCGGTTATGGTTTCTTTTGCGTTGCTCATACGGGCCTGTGTACTGCGCGGAAAAGAAAGATTCTATGCCTGCGGCGCAGGTATTTTAGGCAAGAAGAAATGTTAAGGGGGGCAATCCCCGTTCAACTGCTCGACCGCGTGGAACTGGGACAGGAACACTTGGCCCGTCAGCCGCTCTAAGAAGTCAGTGCGCATCAGGCGGTCCATAACGGGGCCTTTTACTTCGGACAGGTGCAGTTTGATTCCGAGGCTGTCCAGACGGTGCATAATTGTTTCGATTGATTCCAGCGCGCTTGTGTCGATCTCGTTCACCGCTGAACACATCAGCACCACATGGCGCAGACATTTATCGCCGACAACACGGTCCAGAATGTAGTCTTCCAGATAACGGGCGTTGGCGAAATACAGGCTTTCGTCGATGCGGATGGTCAGGATGGCGGGCGTGGTTTCGACCGTGTGGCGCAGCACATTGCGGAAATGTTCGGTCCCTGGCACGCGGCCGACTTCGGCCATATGCGGGCGGGATGTTTTGTATAGATAAAGTGCGAGCGACAACAGCACCCCCGCCGTGACGCCGATTTTCACGCCTAAACCCAATGTCGCCAGAATGGTCACCGAAACGGCCAGAAAATCGGTTTTGGAATAAGCCCATGTTTTGCGCAGCATTGACAGGTCTAGCAAGGACAACACCGCCACGATGATGATTGAGGAAAGCGCGGCCTTTGGCAGGTAATAGAGCGCGGGCGTCAGCAGCAATGCCGCCAACAGGATGCCGATCGCTGTCATCCCCCCCGCCGCCGGCGTTCTGGCGCCAGAATCAAAATTAACCACCGAGCGCGAAAAGCCGCCCGTCACCGGATAGCCCCCCGATATCGCCGAACCGATATTGGCCATGCCAAGGCCGATCAATTCCTGATCCGGCACAATGCGCTGGCGTTTGCGTGCCGCCAGTGTCTGGCCCACCGACACGGATTCAACAAAACCGATGATCGAGATCAGGATCGCCGAGATCAGCAGATTGCTCCAGATTTCTGCATCAAATTCGGGGACCGTAAGCGGCGGGATGCCGCGGGGCAGCTTGCCCACAATGGCGACACCACGTTGTTCCAGTCCCAGCCCCCAGACCGCAAGAGTGGTCAATGCAACCACCACTAGCGGGCCGGTTTTAGAGAAGATTTCAATCAGTCGCGGCGCCATGCCGGTGCGTTTCAACAGGGGTTTCAACCCCTTACGCGACCAAATTAAGAACCCGCAAGCCAGCGCCGAAATCAGCGCCGTTACCAGATTGGTCTGGCCGATGTTGCGCAATATGGCCCCGCCAAGGGTGATCAGATCACTGCCCTGTGCTTTGATCCCCAACAGGTGTTTGATCTGGCTGGTGGCAATCAACATGATCGCCGCGGCCATAAATCCGGCAATCACCGGATGGCTGAGAAAATTGGCCAAAAACCCCAGCCGCAGCACCCCCATCCCCAGTAATATCAACCCCGACATAAACGCCAGAATGATCGCCGCTGCCGCGTATTCGGCGGGGCCCGACAGCCCCATTTGCCCAAGCGCCGCTGCCGTCATCAAGGAAATAATCGCAACCGGCCCCACAGCAAGCACCCGACTGGTGCCAAATACCGCATAGGCCAGAAGTGGCAGGATCGAGGCATAAAGCCCCATTTCAGGCGGCAACCCGGCCAGCAACGCATAAGCCAGTGATTGCGGGATCAACATGATCGTCACAATCACCGCCGCCACCGCATCACCCGTCAATGTGTCGCGATTATAGGTGCTGCCCCAGTCAAGGATCGGCAGGTAGCGACGCAAGGGGGCTGGGATTGATAGGCGTTTCATACGGGTTTAGTCAGCAGCAATCAGCGGTGACATGTCATAACCCGCCGCAGCGGTTGCAGTCAGGATTTCGTTTGCTTCCAGCTCAGAAATCATCATCAGCGACCAGATCACGGTGCAACGAGTGCCGGACCGGCAGTAGGCGAACACCGGTTTTGGCAAGTCGGCCAGCACACGACGGGTTTCAATCGCGTGGGGCATTGCAGCCTTGCCGGATTCGGCAGAGATGTGGGAAAATTCAAACCCGATGGCTTTGGCCGTTTCCTCGACAGCTGCAACGTCGGGCTGGCCCGCATCCTCGCCATCAGGGCGGTTGCAAATGATGGTGCGAAACCCCAAATCCCAAATCGCTTGCAAATCCGAAATCGCAATCTGTGGACTGACCGAGAAATCGTCAGAAAGACGCCTTATATCCATAGTTATCATTCCCTACGTGCTTGGTCGCCCGTAACCACGAGCCAGTCCCAAACTTCATAGTTTATTTATCGGCACCTTGAAATAGGCATTCCCGTCATGGTCGGCTGGCGGCATGTCCCCTGCCCGCATATTCACCTGCAAAGACGGGATAATCAGGCGCGGCATCGCCAAGGTTGCATCGCGGTCTTCGCGCAGTTTGACGAAATCGGCACGGCTGGTGCCGCCGCCAAAATGGATGTTGTCAGATTTTTGCGCGGCCACTGTGGTTTCATTTTGTATGTCACGCCCGCCGGGGCCGTAATCATGGCACATCATCAGACGCATATCGTCGGGCAAGGCCAGAACCTTTTGCACGGAATCGTATAATTCGCCCGCATCCCCACCGGGGAAATCAGCCCGTGCTGATCCACCATCGGGCATGAACAGCGTATCGCCAACAAAGGCGACATTGCCCATCACATGGGTCATACAGGCGGGTGTGTGGCCGAGGGTGTGGATCGCCACGGCCTGCATTGTGCCGATCTGGTAGGTGTCGCCATCGGCGAACAGCACGTCAAACTGACTGCCGTCGCGTTGAAATTCTGTGCCCTCGTTGAAGACTTTGCCAAAGGTGTCCTGAACGATGGTGATGCCTTCACCAATGGTGATTTTACCACCCAGTTTTTCCTGAATATAGGGCGCTGCTGACAGATGGTCCGCGTGCACATGGGTTTCGATCTGCAATTCCAGTTTCAGGTTGTTTTCCTGAATAAACCGGATGATTTTATCGGCATGGGCATGGCTAAGACGCCCCGCTGCATAGTCGATATCCATCACTGAATCCACCACAGCGCAGGCGTTGGAATTGGGGTCTTTTACCACATAGGAAAAGGTGTTGCTGTCTTTGTCGAAAAACGGCGTGACCTCGGGGGTGACGGTCATGTCGATCGGATAATCAGGCATGTCGGGTTCCTTTTTCCAGCTGCGTTATTTACATTCCACTTTATGAATATAACATATATGGCCGCAACTTCAAGACCGGATCAACACCTGCAGGTCGGCCACATTGGTGCCCGTCGCCCCCGTTATCAGCAAATCATTGCTGGATTTCAACGCATGATAGCTGTCATTATTGGCCAGCATTTCCACTGGGGATATTCCCGCATCGCGCATCCGTGTCAGCGTGGTGTTGTCTACCATGCCACCCGCCGCATCACACGGCCCGTCGCGCCCGTCAGTGCCCCCCGACAGGAACACCCAGTCGCCTTGCCAGCCCTGTTGTTCCGCCAACAGGGCCACCCGCAAGGCCAGTTCCTGATTGCGTCCACCAAGGCCCGTGCCGGTTAGCCGCACGGTTGTTTCACCGCTAAACAGGGTGATACCCTTGCCGGATTTCACTATTATTTCAGCAGCTTGGGATACATCCCCAGTTAGGGGGGATGTAAGCACCTGTGCTTTGGGTGCCGCAGCTTTCATCGCTGCGATGCTGATCGGGTTGGAGCCAACTAACTGGTTTTCCGCATTGGGCAGAGGCGGCAAATCTGGTTCGGATTGCGAAAGGTGGGTTTTGACGGACGCGGGAACCTCATCCCAAATACCGTAAGATTTCAGCATCTCCGCCGCCTGCGCCCGGGTGCCAACCGGCCCAACCGTCGGGCCGCTGGCGATAATCCGCAGGTCATCCCCGATCACATCCGACAGGATCAACGCCCGCACAGGGGCCGGATCAGCCACACGCAGCAAACCGCCCCCTTTCAGGCGTGACAATTGTTGGCGCACCATGTTCATCTCGCCAATCTCGGCACCGCAACCTAACAACAAACGGTTCACTTCGGCCTTATCCACCAGCGTGATCCCGTCGACTGGTGCGGGCATCAGGGCCGAGCCACCACCGCTGATCAGGGCCAGAACACGGTCATTGGCTCCCAGGGCATGCAGCTTTGTGATCACATAAGATGACGCCTCTGCACCACTTTCATCTGGAACAGGGTGTCCTGCCGCATATACCGTTGCATAATCAACAGGCTGTTCGTTTTCATAATTTGTGATCACAATAGCTTCACCGCTACCAGAAACCCGCTCCACAGCCGCCTGCGCCATGCGCATCGCCGCCTTGCCAACAGCTAAAATAAATATCCCCCCCCCTTCGCCCGCCGCCTGCATCGGTTCTGCATCCAGCACCTTAACCACCGCCTGATACGGGTCCGCCGCCACGACACCTGCATCAAATATCGCCCGCGCCTGATTACGCATCAAAGTCAGGCCCATGATTGATAAACCGCCCCGACCTCGGCGCGGATAATGCCCGCAATTTGTTCGCAATCCTGCAGGCTAAACGGCAACGGCAGCCGCATATCCAGAATGCCGCGCAACACCCTGTCGGACGTCGGCAGGCTCTGCTCTGGTGCATAACGCCAGCTGTCATAACGCGAAGTGAACCCCGTTGGCTCGTCCCCACCGAACCACTTCAATTCAACCCCGCGCACCGCACAGCGTTGTAATACCTGGTTTATTTGTTCCGCATCCCAATCCAGCAGCAAAAACTGGATGGACGATCCAACGTATCCCTCATCCGCAGGCCGCTCGATCACAGTTAGACCCGCCGTGCCGCGCAGCCCCTCTTCGACCAGCCGATACCGCGCATTCCACGCAGCACATTGATCAACCAGCGTGGCCAATTGCGGGCGCAAAATTGCGGCGCGTAAATTGTCCATTCGACCCGAAATATTCGGCACCTCATATCGCAGGGTTTCAAACGCTTGCGCAGGTGGCCCAGCGAGATGGCGTTCAAACAGCATATAGCTGCCCGACAGCATCACCGCGCGGGCCATCAGATCATCGTCATCCGAGATCAGCAAACCGCCCTCGCCCGAGTTCATGTGTTTGTAAGTTTGCGTTGAATAAGCCGCCATCACCCCATGCCGCCCCGACATCACACCGCGCCATGTCGCCCCCATCGTATGGGCGCAATCCTCGATCACTTGCACCCCTGCCGCATCGCAAAGCGACATTAAGGCATCCATATCGCAGATGTGGCCGCGCATGTGGCTGAGCAACAATACCCGCGCACTGCTGTCAGAAATTTTCTGTTCTAAATCAGATAGATCAATGGTCAATGCCTCGGTCACGCCAACGAATACCGGCACCGCCCCAAGGCTGGCAATTGCGCCGGGAACTGGGGCCAAAGTGAAGGCATTGGTCAACACTTTGGCCCCCGCAACCACCCCGACGGCCCGCATCGCGCAAGCAATCGCATAGCCGCCCGAAGCCACCGCCAACGCATATTCCGACCCCATCACAGCCGCAAATTCCTGCTCCAGCAATGCGGTTTCGCCCGCCTCGCCCTCGGCCACATTATAGCGGTGCAAACGCCCGTGTTGCAGCACCCGCATCGCGGCCTCGATCCCTGCATCGGGAATAGGTTCTTGCTGGGTAAAGTTGCCAGTAAAAATATCGCTCATAACAGCCCCCGTTTTACACAGTGTGTCAGTCGATCAACGCCTCCACAACCTCAAACAACTGATCATAATGGTCCAGCAACGCCTCGGGCTGTAACGCCATTACACCCCGCCCCGTCGGCCCAAACGTCACCAATACGCTAGGAACCCCCGCCGCCCGTGCTGTTTCGCGGTCCGTCACCGTGTCGCCGATCAACACAGATCGCGCCACATTGCCCCCGACCCGCGCCACCGCTTCCAGATAGGGTGCCGCATCGGGTTTACGCGTTGGCAATGTATCGGCCCCGACGAGTGCGCCAAACATGTCGCGCATACCCAGCCGTTGCATCAGGGCCTCGGCCAGCCCTTCAGGTTTATTTGTGCAAATTCCGATGCCGTAACCAGCATCCAGCAAGCGTTGAACCGCAGGCCGCACCCCGTCATAGACCACGGTATAACGGTCCAGATTATCGCCGTAATTCTTTAATAACAAAGGAAATTGTTCATCAATTAGCCCTTCGTCATCCGGCTGCCCCAATCGTAAGAACCCCAGCCGCAGCATCGCCCGCCCCCCCGCAAACGAGCACGCCTTATCCGCTTCCATATCCAGCATATCGCCATGCCCAAGGGCGCGAAAACAGGCATTGGCGGCATCAATCAAATCGCCGCTTGTGTCCGCCAACGTCCCGTCCAGATCAAAAATAACTGTTTTCATTCTACCCCCTAGGCGACAGGCCGCCAAAAACTGTAATATGGCGTAAACACAAGTGACTTGCCCCGCGCGTCATAAGCGATAAAACGGGCAGCAACGAAAGAAAAGAGCATAATAGTATGGCAACAGCGTTAATTGTTCTGGCCGCGGGTCAGGGAACACGAATGAATTCGGACCTTCCCAAAGTGCTGCACCCTTTGGGTGGCGTGCCCTTGGTGGTGCATGCAATGGCGTCGGGCGACGCGGTGGAGCCTGATAAAATAGTGGTGATTGCGGGTCACGGGGCCGATGCGGTTGAACCGGCGGTTCTGGCCTATAATCCGGGTGCGATTGTGGTGCAGCAGACAGAACAATTGGGCACGGGTCATGCGGTTTTGCAAGCCGCCGATGCATTAGATGGATTTGAGGGCGATGCGATTGTGGTGTTTGGTGACACCCCGTTTGTGCGCCCCGAAACGATTGCCAAAATGGCCGCGTCCCGCGCTGACGGAAACGCCATCGTCATGCTGGGCTTCGAGGCCGCCGATCCGGGCCGTTACGGGCGGATGATAGTGGGTGATGACGGTCTGGAACAGATCGTCGAGGCCAAGGACGCCAATGAGGCCCAACTTGCCATAACTCTTTGTAATGGCGGGCTTGTTGCAGCTGACGCGCAGTTGTTATTTTCCCTGCTGAGCGCCATTGGCAATGACAATGCCAGCGGTGAATATTACCTGACCGACATCGTAGCCGCTGCGCTTGCGCAAGGCCATTCCGCCAGTGTTGTCACCTGTGACGAGGCCGAGACAATGGGTATCAACACCCGCGCCGAACTGGCCCTTGCCGAAGGTATCTTCCAAGCCAGTAAACGTGCCGAGGCGCTGGAAAACGGTGTCACCATGACCGCCCCCGATACTATATTCTTTGGTTTTGACACTTATATTGGCCGTGATGCGGTGATTGAACCCAACGTGGTTTTCGGCCCCGATGTTACGGTTGAATCCGGTGCAACCATCCGCGCATTTTCCCACCTAGAAGGCTGTCACGTTTCGCGCGGCGCCGTCGTCGGCCCCTACGCCCGCCTGCGCCCTGGTGCCGAACTAAGCGAAAATGCCAAAGTCGGCAATTTTGTCGAGGTTAAGAACGCCACCCTGCTTGAGGAGGCCAAGGTGAACCACCTATCCTATATTGGCGATGCCACGATTGGCGCGCGCACAAATGTCGGGGCGGGCACGATCACCTGTAACTATGATGGATTTATGAAGCACCGGACCGAAATTGGTGAAGGCGCATTCATCGGGTCCAACACCATGCTGGTCGCACCGGTCAAAATCGGTAACGAGGCGATGACAGCGACAGGTTCCGTGATCAACAAAGACGTGCCGGATGGCGCATTGGCCCTGGCCCGCGCCCGCCAAGAGATAAAACCGGGCATGGCACGTAAATTGTTCGATAAGTTAAAGAAAACCAAGGCGAGACGCGCCAAGGAGGCCAAATAATGTGTGGTATTGTCGGGGTGCTAGGGGATCACGAAGTGGGTCCGATACTGGTTGAGGCGCTAAAACGGCTGGAATATCGTGGCTATGACAGCGCCGGAATTGCCACCATTAACGAGGGTGCGCTGGATCGGCGCCGCGCCGTTGGCAAGCTGGTGAACCTGTCGGATTTACTGGTGCATGATCCACTGGCAGGCAAGGCCGGCATCGGCCACACCCGCTGGGCCACACATGGCGCCCCCACCGTTGGGAATGCGCATCCGCATCAGGCGGGACCGGTGGCCGTGGTTCATAACGGCATCATCGAAAATTTCCGCGACCTGCGCGAGGAAATGGCGCAAAACGGCATCAAATTCCAGACCGAGACCGATACAGAAACCATCGCTCTGCTGGCGCATCACTATATTGAACAAGGCATGTCGCCCCGTGACGCCGCCCGCGAAACCATCGCGCGGCTCGAAGGCGCTTTCGCGCTGTGTTTCCTGTTTGACGGCGAAGATGATCTGCTGATCGCCGCCCGCAAAGGCTCGCCTTTGGCCATCGGGCACGGAGATGGCGAAATGTATGTCGGTTCAGACGCTATCGCGCTGGCGCCGATGACCAACCGGATCACCTATCTGGACGAGGGCGATTGGGCCATCGTCACCCGCGCGGGCGTTGAAATCCGCGATGCGCAAAACCAGCAGGTCAACCGCCCAGTTAAAACCGTTAATATTGATAGTGCGCGGATCGAAAAGGGCGGCCATAAACACTACATGGCCAAGGAAATCGCTGAACAGCCCACCGTTCTGGGCGAAGCAATTGAACATTACCTCACCCCTGATGGTGGCCAAATCACCCTGCCCGACGCAGGCATTGATTTCTCTAAATTCGACCGGATCACGATGGTCGCCTGCGGCACAGCCTACCTCGCTTGCCTCACCGCAAAATACTGGTTTGAACAGGTCGCGCGCATTCCGGTCGAGGTCGATGTCGCCTCGGAATTCCGCTATCGGGAACCGCCGATCCCTGCCCGCACTCTGGCCCTGTTTGTCAGTCAATCCGGCGAAACCGCTGACACCTTAGCCGCGCTGCGCTACTGTCAGGGCAAGGCCGATATGATAGTGTCGGTGGTCAATGTGCCTGAATCTTCGATCGCACGGGAATCCGATCTGGCGCTGCCCATTCTGGCGGGCACCGAAATTGGCGTGGCCTCGACCAAGGCGTTCACTTGCCAGTTGTCAGTGATGGCCACTTTGACGCTAAAAGCCGCCTCGGATAGGGGCGAACTGAACGCCGAAACGCTTGCCACACACCTCGCCACCCTGCGCACATTGCCCGGTCTTCTGAGCCTTGCAATCGGCACGGGCGATGAAGTGGAAAGCATTTCTCGCAAGCTGGCCGAGGCGCAGGATGTACTGTTCCTTGGACGTGGCGCAATGTTCCCTCTGGCCCTTGAAGGTGCATTAAAACTAAAAGAAATCAGCTATATACACGCCGAAGGTTATGCTTCAGGCGAGTTGAAACACGGCCCCATTGCCCTGATCGATAAATCCATGCCGGTGGTGGTAATGGCCCCGCGCGACGCGCTGTTTGATAAAACCGTTTCCAACATGCAAGAGGTGATGGCGCGCGGCGGCAAGGTGCTGCTGATCTCGGATGCGCAAGGCATCAAGGAAGCCGGCGAAGGCACATGGGAGACCCTGGCAATGCCGCAGGTTGACCCACTGTTCGCGCCAATCCTCTATGCGGTTCCGGCGCAATTGCTGGCCTATCACACCGCGATTGCCAAAGGCACTGACGTCGATCAACCCCGCAACCTAGCCAAATCGGTGACCGTAGAATGAATCCTAAAATCGCAATTGATACCCTGCTGCAGCACAGTATTGAGGGCAAGGCGCTGCAAATGGCCGCCTATCATAAAATCAAGCGCCGTTATTTGGGCGTCCCCAATCCGGCCATTGATGCCGAGGTCAAAAAATGGCGTGCAGTGCTCGACATTGACGCGCGTGTTGCGCTGGCGGATGCGCTGTGGCGCAGTGACATCCATGAGGGGCGCATCGCCGCCGCCAAACTGTTGACCCAGGCCCGAATTCAACCGGATCAAGCGGCTTGGGATTTGATCAAATCATGGGTGCCTGATTTTGATGGCGAGGCCATCGCCGATCATGTTTGCACCGCAGGGCGTAAGCGTCTCGAGGCCGATCCTAGCCGGTTTGAAGAGATT
Organism: Profundibacter sp.; assembly: GCF_056498605.1. Classification (NCBI taxonomy): domain Bacteria; kingdom Pseudomonadati; phylum Pseudomonadota; class Alphaproteobacteria; order Rhodobacterales; family Paracoccaceae; genus Profundibacter; species Profundibacter sp. The sequence continues at coordinate 54,413 of NZ_JBSMEZ010000028.1, read as the reverse complement.
GAAATCTGGACCCAAAGCCCCGATATGTGGACCCGCCGCGCGGTCCTGACCATCACTCAGCCGTGGACCAAACAAAACAATCCAAAACCGGCAGACATTGTGCTGCGTGATCGGGTTTTGGACTGGACGGCCGCATATCTGCCTGACACAAACCGCATGATCCAAAATGCAGTCGCAGGCTGGCTGCGCGATCTGTCCAAGCACGATCCAGACCGCATTCGTGCCTTTCTGAAAAAGCATAAAAAGGGCGTAAAGCCATTCGTGCGCAAAGAAGCGACACGGCACTTAAATTAACACGACCTCGGTTGTTTGCATAAGACCGACTCGGGGCTGCTGGGGCTATTTTCCGCGCAGTTCCCGCCGCATAATTTTGCCAGTCGTGGTCATCGGCAAAGTTTTGATGCGCTCAATCATCCGTGGCGCCACATGCGGGCTGACTTTTTCACGCACCCGCGCAATCAGGGCTGCCTCAAGCCCGTCCCATTCCGCCCCGTCCCGCAGCACAACGAACGCTTTCACCACCTCGGTTCGCAGCGCGTCCGGCACGCCAATCACCGCAGCCATCACCACATCCGGATGGCCGCCCAGACAGTTTTCAATCTCGCTTGGCCCAATCCTGTAACCGGACGAGGTGATCACATCATCGTCCCGACTGGCAAATGTGAAATATCCCGCACCGTCACAAACACCCAAATCCCCCGTGCGCATCCAGTCACCGCTAAATTTCGCTTCCGTTGCCTCGGGTTTATTCCAATAGCGCAGAAACATCACCGGATCAGGACGGCGCACCGCAATTTCGCCCATTTCACCCGTTGCCAATTCCTGACCAGCACTGTCAATCACCGCCACATCATGCCCTGGCACAGCACGCCCCATCGCGCCCGCCACCTGATGGCCGCCACCGCCTTGCGAAGAAATCACCAGATTGCATTCGGTCTGGCCGTAAATCTCGTTAATATGACAGCCCAGCGCGGTTTGCGCCCATTCCAGCAGCGGCGCACCCAGACTTTCGCCCCCTGAACTGACTGATCGCAGTGAAACACCGTCCGGCACCTTGGCCTGCTGCATCAGCTTTAACGCGGTGGGTGGCAAAAACAGGTTGCGCATTTTGTGGCGGACGATCAGATCATACGCCTCATCGGGATCGAACTTGCGCATCCGCCGACTGATCAGCGGCACCCCGTAATGTAGGCACGGCAGCGCAATATTCAGCAAGCCCCCCATCCACGCCCAATCCGCAGGCGTCCAGCCAAGATCACCCTGTTGGGGGAAAAATTCATGGTGCAACTCGACACTGGGCAAATGCCCCAGCAACACCCGATGCCCATGCAAGACCCCTTTGGGTGGGCCAGTGGTGCCAGAGGTGTAAACCAGTAATGCCGGATCATCCGGCGAAGTAGAAACTGGGAGGACCGCATCGGATGATGTGGCAATGTCTCCGTAGAAATCGCGCACGAGGGCGGTGGCAGGATCTATCGAATAGACCTCTGCCAGATCAGGTAACCCGCCACGTAGCGCCATAACCTTGGCCAAGTTACCCCCGTCCGTTACCACAATTTTTGCGCCAGAATCGACCAGCCGGTAAGACAATGCCTCTTCGCCAAACAGAGTGAACAGCGGCAGCGCAACCGCGCCCAGTTTATAGGCGGCGAAATGGCTGATCAGCACGGCTGGCCCCTGTTGCAACAGGATCGCCAGCCGGTCACCACGCCCTAGGCCATGAGCCGCAAACGCATTGGCCATACGACACGCCGCACGCTCGAGCATGCCATAAGTCCAACGCTGCTGGCTGCCATCTGCCGATAGATGGATCAGCGCCACACGGTCGGGGTGATGCGCAGCCCATACCGCGCAGCAACTCTCTGAAATATTGTAATGTTCCGGCAGATTCCACTGGAAGTTCTGCTGTATAACATCCCAGTCAGGATCAGGTGTTATTAACCGACGCACCATCCGTTATTCAGCGTAAACGATCAAATCAGTCAGGCCCGTCAGAGGTGCGCCCAGCAAGCGCAACGCCGCCAGAGACACCCGACTGCCCGCCGTCTTTGGCCCGTCAATCGGGATCAGATCGACCGCTACCGATTTGCCGTTAACGGGGTATTCAACCCGCCCTTTTCCCGCCACTGAAACCAGCGGCGTTTTCAACCAGAATCCGGGCTCTGCCGGATTGCCCAGCGAGCCCACAGTAACACCCAGCTTGCGTTCGCCGCCTGAGGGGGCCAACGCGACTGCTTCGGCCTTCTGCTCGCTGGTGGTGGTGTCAAATTGCTCGGCCGTTTGTGCCGAACGGGCCGGTTTAGGTGCCGCCGTCTGTATTGACGCGGGTCGAGCCGGTGGGCGGTGATCCATCTGAGCCTCGGCTTGCACCTCGGGCGGGGCCACACGCGGGTTCGCCCCGTTGCTAAATGTCTCGTCACACCCTGACAGCACCAAAGTCGCCAAAATCACACATACGGTTTTCAATCGATAATCCATGCGGGTAATCTAGGCCGAATTGTGCTGCGGTTCAATGCCTCACACTTGATCTGGCCCCTTGTCGTCAACAAACATCGGGCCTAGGATAGCCGTATGGAACCTGCCCTGATTGACCCCTTCATGCGCGCCGTTACATACTTGCGCGTCTCCGTCACTGACCGCTGCGATTTTCGCTGTGTTTACTGCATGTCCGAGAACATGAAATTCCTGCCGAAAAAGGAATTGCTGTCGCTCGAGGAGCTGGATCGCATGTGCTCGGCTTTTATCGGGCTGGGCGTGACCAAGTTGCGCATCACGGGTGGCGAGCCTTTGGTGCGGCGCGGGATTATGACATTTTTCCAATCCATGAAGCGACATCTGGAGAGTGGAGCGTTAAAAGAGATGACCCTGACCACCAACGGCTCGCAACTGGAAAAATACGCCGAAGAACTGGTGGCCTGCGGCGTGAAACGCATCAATGTGTCACTGGATACGCTGGACGAGGAAAAATTCGCCGAAATCACCCGCTGGGGGCGTTTGCCACAAGTTTTGCGCGGGATTGAGGCGGCGCAAGCCGCGGGTTTACGGGTGAAATTGAACGCTGTGGCCGTTAAGGGATTTAACGAGGACGAACTGTTCACCCTGCAAGAATTCTGCGCCCAAAAAGGCATGGACCTGACATTCATCGAAGTGATGCCAATGGGTGACGACATGAGCGAGGCCGCGCGTTTAGGCCAATACTGGTCGCTGAAAGATTTGCGCGACACGCTGGAAACCCGTTTCAGCACTACGGATTTATCCGAAAGCACAGGTGGTCCGGCGCACTATATCCGGATCAATGAAACCGGGCAAAAAATTGGCCTAATCCAACCGCTTAGCCATAATTTCTGCGAAAGCTGTAACCGTGTGCGCATCACCTGCACCGGCGAGATTTACACATGTCTGGGTCAAGAGGGCCACATGGACCTGCGCCCCGCCCTGCGTGATAATCCCGACAGTGACGCGCCCCTGATTGCCGCCATCCATACAGCGATCGGCAGTAAACCCAAGGGCCATGATTTTGACTATTCGCGCCAACGCACCGATGGTCAAATGTCACGCCACATGAGCCATACCGGCGGGTAAACCACCGCCGCCTCCTTCTTCTTTTCCTAAATACCTGCGCCGCAGGCATCCGCGCTTTGGCCCGCAGGGGCAAAGCGCTTGGGGCGACACGCGCAAGCGTGGCGCAATTCCTCAATCAGTCCCGTGCGTAAATCTTCACAAAATTCCGCAATATCAACTCCGGCGCATGCACGTCCGACGCATGACACATCTGAACCAAACGCGCTGCATCCTCTGGTGCAAAATAGCCCTTGTTTTTGTAAACCCCGATCCGCACTTCAAACCCCGCGCTATCGGCTTCGGGGTGGAATTGCGTTGCATAAACATTGTCACCAAACCGGATCATCTGGTAGGGGCAACTTGGCGATGACACCAGATGCACGCAGCCCTTTGGTAGGTCTTGCAACGCCTCTTTATGGCCCACAAATGCCGTGAATTGCGCAGGCAACCCGTCCAGCAATGCATCCCGCGCCCCGTCAGCCGTCACAGCACATTGCGAAGTGCCGACCTCCTCGAAATACCGCTCTTTGCTCACATCCCCCTCCAGATGCGCCCCCAGAACCCCGATGCCGTAACAGCAGCCCATAAACGGAATATCGTGGTCGCAAATTTGTGGCATCAACCCCATGACGGCGGCTTCGATCTTTGCTTCTACAGTCGACTTCTCCTTAGGCGAATCCGACACACAGCCCGGCCCGCCGCCAACGATCACGCCGGAATAATCAGCCGGATCAAGGTCTTGCGGGATGTCCTCACGATCCAGCCTGATCCGGTGCACCTGATCAGCCCGCAATCCCCCCTTGTCCAGAAACGCCTGATATTCATCATCAGACGCCTCTGTTTCAGGGCGCAATTGCAGGATCAAAAACGGCTTCATCCCCAATGCTTATGCCGCTGGCATCCGGCTTTCGACCATTTCGGCCCACCAGCTACAGCCGACGGGAATAGCCTCATCGTTAAAGTTATATTCAGGGTGATGCACCATCGCGCCCTCTGTGCCATTTCCCATCAGCATATAGGCCCCGGGGCGTGATTCCAGCATGTAAGAGAAATCCTCGCCGCCCATCACTAGGGCTGCGTTGGTATCACAGCCGCCAGAAACCTTGGTCGCGGCTTGAGCTGCGTAATGGGTTTCGGTCTCGTGGTTTACCGTCGCCGGATAGCCATGCATGTAGTTGACTGTCGCGGTCGCGCCGTAAGCATCGGCAGTGGCCTCGGCCAGTTTGATCAGGCGTTCTTCGGCCAACGCACGCACGTCACTTTCCAGAGTGCGCACTGTGCCCTTTAACGTGACAATCTGCGGGATCACATTAAACGCCTTGCTTTCGGTCTCAAAACTGGTGACAGAAACCACCGCCTGTTTCACTGGGTCTACATTGCGCGAAACGATGCTTTGCAGCGCCAGAACGATATGGCTCGAAACCACTGTGGGATCGACACAAACATCAGGCTTGGCCGCATGGCCACCCTTGCCCTTGACCGTGATCACGAACTGGTCAGTTGCGGCAAAGAAAGGACCCGAACGGATGGCGAATGCGCCAATTTCCTCGCCCGGCCAGTTGTGCATGCCGTATACTTCCTGCACGTTCCAGCGGTCCATCATGCCGTCATCGACCATTTCTTTACCGCCGCCGCCGCCTTCTTCGGCGGGCTGAAAGATCAGCACTACGGTGCCGTCAAAATTGCGGGTTTCGGCCAGATATTTGGCAGCCCCCAGCAACATCGCCGTGTGGCCATCGTGGCCGCAGGCGTGCATCACGCCGGGGTTTTTACTGGCGTAATCTACCCCCGTTGCCTCGAGAATTGGCAGCGCGTCAAAGTCGGCACGCAAGCCAACCACCTTACCCGATGTGTTGGTTTTCCCTTTGATAACAGCAACAACACCAGTGCGCCCGATCTTGCCAACCACTTCATCACAGCCAAATTCATTCAGCTTCTCGGTGATAAAGGCCGAGGTTTTCGGCGTATCAAACAGCAATTCGGGGTTTTCGTGCAGATGGCGGCGCCAACCGGTGATTTCATCCTGCATTTCGGCGAAACGGTTTTTAACGGGCATGGGTTATTCCTTACATAGATGGTCAACCAAACGGTGCATGAATTGCTCTCCCGCCTCAAATTGACTGATTTCGATAAATTCATTGGCTTGGTGGGCTTGGTCAATACTGCCTGGACCACAAATGATGGATGAAAAACCGCGTTGCTGAAATTGCCCAGCCTCGGTGCCATATGATACCACATGATTGGCGTTATCGCCAGTCAGATGGCGCACCAGTTTTTCGGCCACGCCATCGGTTTCGGGCTGCAAGGCAGGCACGTCGAATTTGCGCACGACCTCGATGCTGGTTTCGGGCCGGATTGCTTGCATTTCGGCCTCGACCTCGCGCACCTTTTCCATATAGGTCGCTTCCCAATCGTCAAAGTTCTCTCCGGGAACGACCCGCACGGCCAGCACAAATTCGCAGTCTTTGGCGGTGATATTATGGGCGGTCCCGCCCGCAATCACCCCGACGTGCAGCGTGGTATAGGGCGGGATAAATTCGGCCACGATCGGCGATGGTGTGGCGGCCGCGTTTTCGGCATTTTTCTGGTTGGCCCATTCCAGCAGCTTAGCCGCCTGCATCACGGCGGATACCCCTGTGTGGATCAGCGAGGAATGCACCTCGAACCCATGCACATGGGTGGCAAACCCCAGCCCGCCCTTATGGCCGCTAACCGCTTTCATCATCGATGGCTCGCCAATCACCGCCGCCGCAGCGTGCGGCATATGTTTGGACATCTCGTCAATCATAAAGGGCGCACCAATACAGCCGACCTCTTCGTCATAGGACAATGCAATCTGGATTGGCCGCTTGATACCGCGCTCCAGCGCCAAAGGCACCGCCGCCAACGCCAACGCATCAAACCCCTTCATGTCACAGGTGCCACGGCCGTATAGTTTGCCGTCTTTCTCGACCACGCTGAATGGGTCCGTCACCCAGTCCTGCCCCTTGACCGGCACAACGTCAGTATGGCCCGACAGGATAACCCCGCCCTCGACCACGGGGCCGACGTTGGCGTATAGGTTCGCCTTGGTCTTGTCCTCGTTATATACGCGGTGCGATTTCACCCCGTGTGAGTCTAGATAATCCTCGACCCAATCCACCAGTTCCAGATTGGAAACCGAACTGACAGTGGGAAAAGAAACAAGTTTTTCAAGTAGTTCGCGCGAGGTGTAATGTTTGGCCATCTGGCCCTCCGATTTTGCAGTCAGCGCAGGGTGATCCTCACTTGGCCCAAGGTCAAGGGCTATGGCTCAATAATTGATTTCACACGGAAGTTTCCCGCTATGGGTATTAATTTGCTGTTGATACATGCGATTTTCCTGCTAACCTCGACGAATGCTAACTGTTGGCCTGCCTGTGCCGACTATAAAAACAATAAACTGCCTGGGAGTAACGACATGCCCGATTGGGCGCTGCCCGCCCTTATTTTTAAGGGTATTTGCACCAACCCAACCAACGCTTTGATCCCCTCGCACTCTGCGAGGCAAAGCGGCATGTCCGCATCTTAAGCACCTACAGCACGACGACTTCAACAAGGGAGACTGAAAACTATGAAAATGAAAACAATCCTTATGGGCGCAGCCTGTGCCTTTGCATTCGCCCCCGCTGCGGCATTTGCCGAACGCGGGTCTGACGGCCACGTCAACATCATCTATTGGCAAGCGCCATCGACGATGAACAACTACCTGTCCGGCGGTAACAAAGAGCAAGACGCCGCCGCGTTGGTGATCGAGCCTCTGGCGCGTTACGACGAAACCGGTAAAATCGTGCCTTGGCTTGTGGACGAAGTGCCGACCGTTGCCAACGGCGGTGTATCTGCCGACCTGATGTCAATCACATGGAAATTGACCGAAGGCCTGAAATGGTCCGACGGTAGCGACCTGACATCTGCCGACGTGAAATTCACTTGGGAATATTGCGTTGATCCGGATGGCGGTTGTGCCAGCTCCAACTACTTTGAAGATGTTGTCAGCATGGACACGCCTGACGCGCAAACGGTTGTCATTACCTTTGGCAAAGCCAAGCCTTATCCATATGGCCCGTTCGTTGGTGCAAACACACCAATCATTCAAATGGCGCAGTTCAAGGATTGTGTTGGTGCAAAAGCACAGGAATGTACCACAGAAAACTTTAACCCGATCGGCACCGGCCCGTTTGTGGTGGATGAATTCCGCCCCAATGACGTGATCACCTTCAAGGCCAATGAAAACTACCGTGACCCGAACAAACCGGCGTTTGCATCGGTGACTTTCAAAGGTGGCGGCGACGCAACTGCGGCTGGTCGTTCGGTACTGGAAACAGGCGAATTTGACTACGCCTGGAACCTGCAACTGGCCCCTGATGTTCTGGGCAACATGGCGGCTGCTGGCAAAGGCAAAGTCATTTCCGGCTTTGGCACATCCGTGGAACGCATCATGGTCAACCTGACCGATGTGAGCGCCGATCTGGGCGACACACGCGGCACAGTGGCCAACCCACACCCGTTCCTGTCGGACATCAAGGTGCGCAAAGCATTGTCAATGGCTATTGACCGCGCCTTGCTGACCGAAATCGGCTATGGTGCCACCGGTAAACCAACCTGTAACGTGCTACCAGCGCCTGCGATCTATGCATCAACTGCAAACGATGCGTGCCTAACGCAAGACATCGCTGGCGCCAACGCGCTGTTGGACGAGGCAGGTTACGTTCGTGGTGCTGATGGCATCCGCGCCAAAGACGGTGTGCGTCTGTCGGTTCTGTATCAAACATCCACAAACGCTGTGCGTCAGGATTACCAAGCGCTGGTTAAACAGTGGTGGAATGAACTGGGTGTAGAAGTTGAACTTCGCAACATCTCGGCTTCTGTGTTCTTTGGTTCTGATCCAGGTTCAAACGATACATTCCAGAAGTTCTTTGCGGACATCGAAATGTATACCAACAACTACTCGGGAACCGATCCAGAAGCATATATTGCTGGCTGGGCATGTAACCAAATCCCAACGCCTGACAATCAGTGGCAGGGCAACAACATGCCGCGCTTCTGTAATGATGACTATGAAGCACTGGTTGCTGAAATGGCCGTCACAGGTGATCTGGACAAACGCGCAGATCTTGCAAAAGCGATGAACGATATGCTGATGCAGAACTACGTTATGCTGCCGATCACGCACCGTTCAAACGTTTCCGCACACTCCAATTCCTTGGGTGGCGTGGTAATGAACGTGTGGGACAGCCAAATGTGGAACGTCGCCGACTGGACCCGTGTGAAGTAATCCACCAACGATATTTGCGGCCTCGAATTGATTTTCGGGGCCGCATTTTCACCCTCTCCCATTTTCCGAGACATGAACCGAGACGCCGATGCTGACTTTTACCATCCGACGCCTATTGCTGGCCGTGCCGACGCTTCTGTTCATCTCTCTGGTGATTTTCCTTCTGTTGAAACTCGCCCCTGGCGACCCGATGGCCCAAGTGCCGTTAACCGTTCCCCCCGAAGTCAAAGAAAAGATGCGAGAATCGCTGGGGTTGGGCCAACCGCTGCATATCCAATACTTCAAATGGTTGGTGCAGATGTTCTGGGTCGAACCCCAAGTGTTGATGGACAGCATGACTGGCTCCACCTTTGCCGAAGGCAAGCAACGGGTGATCAGCTGGCAGACCCGCAGCCCCGTGATGGACATCGTGGTGCAGCGCATTCCGCAAACCCTGTGGGTGGTCGGCATGGCTTACCTCGTCGGGGTGCTGATCGCGATCCCGATCGGGATTTATTCGGCCTACAAGCAATATTCGGTGTTTGATCAGGTCGGCACATTCATTTCGATGATCGGCTATTCGGTGCCGCCGTTCTTTTCCGGCGTTTTGATGATTGTGATCTTTTCGGTATTTTTGGGCTGGTTCCCGTCGATCTATGACACCACGCTGGTGGTCGACAGCTGGGAAAGCTTTGGCAAACAACTGCGACAGATGATCATGCCGGTAATGGTGCTGGCGCTGCAAACCACGGCGCAGATCAGCCGCTTTATGCGAGCCTCGATGCTGGACAACCTAAATCAGGATTACGTCCGCACCGCGCGGGCCAAGGGGTTAAGCGAAAAAGTCGTGGTGCTGGTGCATGTATTGCGCAACTCGATGATCCCTGTGGTTACCGTTATTGCACTGGGGGTTCCGGCGATTTTTGGCGGCGCGATCATTACTGAACAAGTGTTCAAGGTGAATGGCATTGGCCAGTTGCTGATCACCGCCATTCAGGCCAACGACCTGCCGATGGTGCAAACCCTGACCTTTATGTTTGCCATACTGATTGTGCTGTTCAACCTGATTGCCGACATCATGTATGGCATTCTTGACCCGAGGATCCGTTATGACTGATTCATCCCAACCCACAAGCGCACCCCGTTCCCAGTGGTGGGACGTTTGGGACCAGTTCAAAACCCACAAGGGCGCGATGATCAGTGCGGTGATCTTTTTGATAATCCTGTTTGCGGTGATGTTTGGCGAAGCGCTCTGGCATTTTGACGCCTCCTTCATCGATATCCGCTCGCGCAATCAGGGGCCATCCCTAACCCATCCGCTGGGCACAGACCAATTGGGCCGTGATACATTGGCGCGGATGATCCGTGGCGGGCAAATTTCAATTGCCGTTGGCCTGACCGCGATGTTGCTGGCGCTGTTTCTTGGCACGTTTGTCGGGGTGGCTGCGGGATATTTCAAACGGCTGGACGGAATTTTAATGCGGATGACTGATCTGTTTCTCGCCCTGCCCTTGCTGCCGCTGCTGCTTGTCATGGTGATGCTGTTTCGCGAACCGCTTAGTGCCGCCTTTGGCACCGAAACCGGTATCTTTATCCTGATGGTTTCTGCCATCGGTATCACCAGCTGGATGCCCACAGCGCGGATTGTTCGAGGCGATGTGCTGGCGCTAAAGGAACGCGAATTCATCCTGTCAGCCCGATCAATAGGCACCACACCGTTCAAGATGATCATGCGCCATATCCTGCCCAATGTGCTGTCGCCCATCATGGTGTCCGCCACACTGGGGATTGCCAATGCCATCATCACCGAAAGCGCGCTGAGCTTCCTTGGTCTTGGCTTCCCGCCCGATTTTCCCACATGGGGCCGGCTGCTGTTTGACGCCACCGATTTCTTGCAGCTCTACCCTGAACGGGTGATCTGGCCTGGTCTGGCTATTTCACTAACCGTGCTGTCGGTGAACTATATCGGCGACGGGCTGCGGGATGCGCTGGACCCACGGATTAGAGGGCGGTAAGACAGTGCGCCTACGCATTGGCCTTACGCTTCTGATACCACTCTTGCTATTGGCATTTCTTGGCCCTTTGGTCTCGCTAGACCCACTGCAAATGGACATCCGCAGTAGACATGCCACGCCTTTTACAAACTGGGACACCCACTTGGCACCGACCTTCTGGGGCGAGATACCCTTGCCCGCCTTGCCTATGGCCTCCGCCTCACGTTTATAACGAGTATGATATCTCTGGCGACCGCGCTAATCGTTGGTGCGCTTTCTGGATTGCTGATCCTTTCTCGCCTCCCCAAAATTGCGCCTGCAATTGTAAAAACTCTAACCATGATTATGGTTCTGTTCTGGATTTTCACAGTTACGATTTCATTCAATGCCATCTTCTTTCAGATAACTGATATATTCGAATGGTGGGTCGAATTAATCGATATTCTCTCGATATTGGGTGCAGCTATGGTGCTGATCGCATTACGCAAGAAATCATCGTTCCTACCCGAGGTGCCAGAACGAACACGTTGGACAACAATAGGTTGGCGTATGTTGCGCATGTTGTTGGTCGAACCAATGTTACTGTTCAGTACAATTACCATTATCTACTTGTTGCCTAACATACGGGAAACTCTGCCAACCTCTGTTATCATTGGAGCATCTGTTGGTTTGACGATGGCCCCATTTACCCTGCGCACAACACTGGCGGCAGGGCAGCTAACCCTTGCTGGAAAAGCAATCAGCCTTGGCTTGTTTTCTGCTGTAGCGTGGGCAATACTTGGTGCCGCCTATCTCGGAATTGTTGGTCTTGGGCAACCGCCTGATACACCAGACATCGGGCGTCTAATTTCCGATGGTCAAACCAAACCCATCACCCCGCTGTTATTCGCATCACTGGCTCTATTCATAACAATATCTGGCCTTGTCCTTACTGGCGATGGTATCCGAGATAAGTTGAAACTGGCGCTTTACGGGCCTAATGCGCCTTCCTGATCCTGCGCACGATCCACCAGACCGTAAGCAGCACCAATGGCGTCGCAATCGCCGTTAGCATTGGTTTGTCCAGCCCCGCGGCTTTGGCGAAAGGATAAGCGCCGTAAGTCACCAGATTGATCGCGTAATAGCTGATAGCCACAACCGAAAGCCCCTCGACCGTGCGCTGCAATCGCAATTGCAAGTCGGCCCGTTTGTCCATGCTCTCCAGCAGCGCCTGATTTTGCGCTGACCGCTCCACCTCGACCCGTGTGCGCAGTAAATCCGCGGCCCGCATCACCCGACCCGACATCGCCTCCAGATGCTCCTCGGTGGATATCACTGTGCGCATGGCCGGATCAAACCGGCGCATCATGAATTCCGAAATGGTTTGGCGCCCGCCAAACCGTTCCTCGCGTAACCCTTTGACCCTTTCATCGACAATCGCGCCATAGGCCCGCGTTGCCGCAAACCTGAAACTGCTCTGCGCAATCATATCTTCCAACTCGGCCGAGATCCCCAGCAGTTCACCCAGAACGTCTTCCTCGCTGCGCTCCAATCCCTTGATATGGCCAACCAGTTCCGACACCTGCACATCGACCTGCGCCAGCCGTTTGGACAGGGCGCGGGCCTTGGGCAGGGCCAGCATCGACATCGCTTTGTAGGTCTCGATCTCGCACAGACGTTGTAGTGTGCGCCCGATGCGGCGTTCGCCCGTCCCCGCCTTCACAAAAATCGCAAACCGCAGATGGCCCGCGCTATCTATCCGGTAATCCCCCGCCACAATCGCGTTGCGGTCCAGCGTATAGGATACCGCAATGCTTTCGGCAACGAAACTGGCTTTGACCTGCGCCTCGACCTGTTTGGCGGTCTTTGGCATTTCATCTATCCGGATCAACGCCGACGTCAGCCGTTTGCCCGGCACCATCGCCAGCCAATCGGCCGGAAACACATCAAACGCCACAGGGTCGAACGCACGGTCCGCCACCCCGTCGGAAAATACTGTGTAGGTGACAAATTCTGTGTGCAGTTCCCACTTCAGTTTATGGCGGCCCAGATCACAAAAGAAATGCGTGGCATCGGGTTGCGGGTGTGCCGCCCCGAACCGGTCCAGCAGATCAATCAGATGGGCGCGGTCCTGCGCACGGTCGCGGTTGGCAGCATCATGCGGGTTCTTGATCGCCAGATAGACCGCATGACACGGCGCACTTAGCGTCGGGAAGGGCCGCGCGTGCAATTCGTTCGCCATCTGGTAGCGCAGGGGGTGATCCTGAAATTCGCTCATTGTCTGCAGCCTTTTTGGGTCAACTGTAACCTAGCGCATTCCTGTAACAATTAAACTGCGTATATCTGACACGGTTGTCATTGTTGCGCCTCGAACACCTCTTTGGCGGCATTCAGCCCGTTGATTGCAGCGGGGATTCCGCCATTCAAAAATCAGCCCGCAGGATTATTCGGCTGCAATTCACTGATGCCTTCTTCGTCAACAAGGTAGTTGCTTGCGGGCTGCGGGCCGGTGGGCTGCGTTGAGAGTGTGTTGTGGGGAACCGGCAATACGGCTTGTTTGCCATCCGCATGGCATTCGTTCTCGGCGGCCAGACACGCCTTTAGAATTGCGTTTCGGTCCAGCCGTTTGGGGTCAGACATCAGGTCATTGAGGAACGGGTTTTCCTGATCCCTTTGTGAAATCGCCTCAAGGATTGAATGGGTTCTCTCCTCACGATACTTGAGCGCACCTTTGCCACAATAATCTGACATACCGATCAAATCCGTCACCGTAACCGCTATGGTATTTTGGCAATCCGGCTGCTTTATGATCCATTCTACGGTTTTGTAAGTGCAGTCATTGTCATAATTAAAACCCGTAACGACATCATACCATAATCCTTGATCACGGTGTGCTTTAAGCTAGACAATCGCCTCATCGCATTCGGCGACGGTTACCCATTTGCTGTTACCGTCTTTCCCAAATAAGAATTCATCCAATTCGTGTGGCCTGTGGCTTTCTTTTCCGTTTGGCCGAGCATGCTCTTTTATCGATTTGCCCATCCACTTTTTCATAGCATAGGGAAAGCCCATCACTGCAACAACTCCGACAACATCAAAATACCATGGCCAAGCTAGATTGGCGAAAAACATCGCAAAGATCAGCCACCCGACAAAAGCTGCAAAAATTGTTTTCAATATAGCTGCACGAATTGTTTTCAAAATCGGCGCCTTCATCTACTCAATCAACGCCAACAGCTTGTTCAAACTATCCTTGGCATCTCCATAGAACATCCGTGTGTTTTCCTTATAGAACAGCGGGTTTTCGATACCGGAATAGCCCGTGCCCTGCCCGCGTTTACTTACAAACACCTGCTTGGCCTTCCAGACTTCCAGAACTGGCATCCCTGCAATCGGGCTGTTCGGATCGTCCTGCGCGGCCGGATTGACGATGTCATTGGAGCCAATCACAATTGCCACATCTGTGTCGGGGAAATCGTCGTTGATCTCGTCCATTTCCAGCACGATGTCGTATGGCACGCGGGCTTCGGCCAGCAGCACGTTCATGTGGCCCGGCAGACGTCCGGCGACGGGGTGAATGGCAAAGCGCACGGTTTTACCTTTGTCACGCAGGCGTTTGACCAGCTCGCTCACTGCTTGCTGCGCTTGTGCCACCGCCAGACCATAGCCCGGGATGATCACCACGCTGTCAGCCCCTTCCAGTGCCGCCGCGACGCCTTCGGCTTCAATCGCCACCTGCTCGCCCTCGACTTCCATTTGCGGGCCGGATGGGCCGCCAAAGCCGCCCAAAATCACCGAAACAAATTTGCGGTTCATCGCCTTGCACATGATGTAGCTCAGGATCGCACCGCTTGATCCAACCAGCGCCCCGACAACGATCAACAGGTCATTGCCCAGCGTGAAGCCAATCGCCGCTGCCGCCCAGCCGGAATAGCTGTTGAGCATCGACACAACGACAGGCATATCAGCGCCGCCAATGCCCATGATCAGATGCCAGCCGATAAAGCCCGCAATCAGGATCATCAACAGCAGCGTCCAGATGCCGGAACCGCCGAAATACATCAGGCCAAGGATCACACTTGCGGCCAATGCGGCAGCGTTCAACATATGACCACCAGGCAGCTTTTTAGAGCCGCCATCGACCTTGCCCGCCAGTTTGCCAAAGGCGATGATCGACCCCGTAAAGGTGATGATCCCAATGAAGATGCCCAAAAACACCTCGACCTTCAGGATCGAGATTTCCACCGGTGATTTGTGCGCCAGTTTTTCGGCAAAACCCGCAAGGCCTGCCTCTTGCAACCAGATCGCGGCGCCTACCTCGTTCAACGAGGCGGGGATGTTGGCCTTGAGCGCCAGCACCGTGCCCAGTTCAAGTTCGGCATTCAGGCCGATGAACACAGCGGCCAAGCCGACAAAGCTGTGCAAGGCGGCCACCAGTTGCGGCATCTCGGTCATCTCGACCTTGCCCGCAACGTAATAGCCCGCGTAAGATCCCGCCGCGACGGCGACCAATACAAGGAAATAATTGCCGATGCCGGGGCCGAAAATGGTGGCAAATACTGCCACGGCCATGCCGACGATGCCATACCAGACTGCGCGTTTGGCGCTTTCCTGATTGTTTAGCCCGCCCAGCGACAGGATGAATAGGATTGCCGATGCGATATAGGCTGCGGATACGATACCAATGCTCATCTCACGTCCCCCTCTTTAAGATTTCTGGAACATGGCGAGCATCCGGCGTGTCACCAGAAAACCACCAACAACATTTATAGACGCGATCAGGATCGACACGGTCGCAAGGATTACCACCAGCCAGTTGCTGGAGCCGACCTGCAACAGCGCACCCAAGATCACGATGCCGGAAATGGCGTTGGTCACCGCCATCAACGGGGTGTGCAGCGCGTGGCTGACATTCCAGATCACCTGAAAGCCGATGAAACACGACAGCGCGAACACGATGAAATGCTGCATGAAACTGGTGGGGGCGTATGCGCCGATGATCAGCATCAGCACAGCGCCAATTGCCAACATGCCGACTTGGCTGCGGGTGGCGGCCTTGAATTCGGCGACCTCGTTTGCCCGTTTTTCGGCCACTGTCAGTTCTTTGGGCGCTTCTTTTGGAGCCTGCGCCGCAATCGCCTGAATTTTTGGCGGGGGCGGCGGGAAGGTGATCTTGCCCTTATAGGTCGCGGTCGCGCCGCGGATCACGTCATCTTCCATGTCGTGATTGATCTTGCCGTCTTTATCCGGCGTCAGATCATCCATCATGTGGCGGATGTTGTTGGCATAAAGCGTCGAGGATTGCGCTGCCATCCGGCTGGGAAAATCGGTATAACCGATGATGGTCACACCGTTTTTGGTAACGATTTTCTCATCCATCACTGTCAGTTTACAATTGCCACCCTTTTCGGCGGCCAGATCGACGATCACGCTGCCCGGTTTCATCGCCTCGACCATGTCTTTGGTCCACAGTTCGGGCGCTTCGCGGTTCGGGATCAGAGCGGTGGTGATCACAATGTCGATGTCAGGTGCAATTTCGCGGAATTTGGCCAGTTGGGCCTCGCGAAATTCTGGGCTGGATACGGCGGCATAGCCACCTGTCGCCGCGCCATCGGCCTGATCTTCTTCAAAATCAAGGAACACAAATTCGGCCCCCATTGATTCCACCTGCTCGGCGACCTCGGGACGCACATCGAACGCATAGGTGATCGCCCCCAAGCTGGTTGCAGTGCCAATTGCGGCCAATCCGGCCACGCCAGCGCCAATTACCAAGACCTTGGCGGGGGGCACTTTACCGGCAGCGGTGACTTGGCCGGTAAAGAAGCGCCCGAAATTGTTACCCGCCTCGATCACGGCACGATAACCGGCGATATTGGCCATGGAGGACAGCGCATCCATCTTCTGGGCGCGGGAAATGCGCGGCACCATGTCCATCGCAATAACGTTGGCACCCTTGGATTTGGCAAGCTCTAGTAACTCTTCGTTTTGACCCGGAAAGAAGAATGAAATCAGTGTCTTGCCTTTGGCTAGGCGGCGCTCTTCGGTCTTGGTCGGGGGGCGTACCTTGGTGATCACATCGGCCGCTTTCCACAGGGCCACCGCCCCGCGGATCACCGTCACACCGGCCTCTTTATAGGCTTTGTCCGAGAAACCAGCCGCCTTGCCAGCACCCGCCTCGATCAGACAATCATACCCCAGTTTTTGCAACTGCAACGCGCTTTCGGGCGTCATCGCCACCCGCGCTTCGCCTTCAAAAACTTCCTTAGGTGCACCTATTTTCAAGACCCGTTCCTCCTTGTTCCCCGCACACTCCTACACGCGAATGTGACCTTTTGTCTGTGCTAAACCTCATATTCGAGCTTTGCAATGTGTTCTTTTGCAGTCATATAAACCACGTTAAACATCACAGTGGAGTAGACCAAATGCAATCACAAGTCACCATCCCCTTTGCACATGCAAATCGTCGCGGCTTTTTGATTGGCGCTATCTGCACCGCCGTTGTTGGGCTTTCGCTAACCGCACAGCCCGCATCCGCCACCGAAACCGTGATCAGCGCACCGGATGCCTATGTCGCGGCCAAGGCTGGCAATATCATTCTGGTCGACATCCGCACGCCCGAAGAATGGGTCCAAACCGGTATCGGCGAAGGGGCGATTGCGCTGGATATGACCGAAAAATCCTTTGTGGACTCGCTTGTTAAACTTCGAGCAGCCCACCCTGACAAACCTATTGCCTTTATTTGCCGCACCGGCAGCCGGTCCGGCTATGTATTTGGTGCGTTGAACCAGCAAGGGTTTCCGAATATTCTGGATGTGTCCGAAGGCATGGTAGGTGGTCCAAACGGCAAAGGCTGGGGGCCACGCGGGTTGCCGACATATGCTGGCACCAAAGCCGAGATAAAGCCGCGCCTGAACGCGGTTATGAACCCGTAGGGTCAGGCCTGTTAATTCTGTCGCAAACAAGACAGACGCCCCCCCGTGCCGCCATTCAAGACTGGTCACCAGAGGTGATCCATGTCCGGCGTTTATTCAGAATTTTTCAGATTTCTTGCCCCCCTGTTTCAGTCCGAGCACAGGGCCGGAGGCGACGCCGCAGCCAATGCCCTGATGGTGGCAGCAAATATATCCTCTGCCCTATCTGAATTGGATGCAACCGAAAACCCGATGCCCGCGACCCTGTGTCAGGATGTTCTAACCCGTGGCCCGCTGCCTGATCTTGTGCGGTTTTCACATGTTCTGACCAGCCTAAACTGGCACTGTGCGGGGCTCGAGGATGGCCGCATCCGGCCTGAAATTGCGCACCATATGTATACCGCAGAACTTATTGGTCCCGACGGCCTAGTGTTTAATTCGGACCTGCGGTTGGGGGTGTTTTTGCAAGAGGCCGGGCTTGACTACGTCACCCGTTCCCACGCCGCAGAAGAATGTTTTCACATGCTGGCAGGCGAAGGGTTCTGGTCAACAGATGATGGTCCGTCCACGCCGCAGGGTGCTGGTGCTGCCATCTTCCACCCCGCGGACACGCCACACCGCAGCGAAACCCGCGACCATCCAATGCTGGCCGCGTGGCGCTGGTCCGGTGATATTGGTTGGGAAAGTTACCAACTCAAAGGCTGACCTACCGGCAATAGCTCTGCTGCGTCGTCCAAGCCGCCATATCGGCGCGTTTGGACGCACTGTGGAATGGCCCCCAATCGGCGGCCACTCCGCGGCTGCCCGCTGCCACAACCCCGTCGCGCGGCACTGTGCTTGCCATAATGCGGATCGCACAGGACAGGTTGGCAGCGCCATCCTTCAACGCTTCGCCACTACTCGCCCCGCATCCATAGCCTTTTGCTGTGGCAGGCGAGATTTGCACCAACCCGAACCACTGACCACCGCCACCCACAGCCGCCGGATTCCATGTGCTTTCATGTTTGGCCATCGCCGACAGCAGACCAACCCAGAACGACGCCCGATCCAAGACGCCGTTACTCTCATAGGTCGGGCACCATGTATTGATGTCGCTTGGCACCATCGAGATCAGCGGCTGTCCCTGCCCCTGCATCACTGCTACCAGTGTTTGGCGGGTCCACTGGCTGGCCTCGGGTCGGTGATCCCAGCGGGTCGCGGGCAGCGCCGCATCATCCAGCGTAAAGAACAACGGCTCCGGCTCTTGGACATCGTCCGCGCCTCCACCACAGGCAGCAACGAAAAGCAAAGGCAACGCCAACAAGGCGGCAGACAGGTTACGCATAATAAATCCCACTATTGTGTTTAGCCCTTACCTAAAGGCGTATCCACCATAAGGGCAATCGCAAAAACCTGCGTAGGCCATCCATTGCCGCCCTCCCCCTTGCCCCGTCTTGCCCCCTACCTTAGAAGGCTGTGAACAACCAACAGCCGGATGGACTTAGCCATGCTCGACCAAACATATGACAGCCCCAAACCCAAAGTGATCGCAGGTGCTAAACACGACTGGGAACTGGTGATTGGCCTTGAGGTCCACGCGCAGGTCGCCTCCAAAGCCAAGCTGTTTTCGGGTGCCTCGACCAAATTCGGTGCCGAGCCAAATTCCAACGTCGCCTTTGTCGACGCTGCAATGCCCGGCATGTTGCCGGTGATCAACGAGTTTTGCGTCGAACAAGCCGTGCGCACGGGCCTTGGCCTGAAGGCTGAAATCAACCTTTATTCCGCCTTTGACCGCAAGAATTATTTCTACCCCGATCTGCCGCAAGGCTACCAGATTTCGCAGCTTTACCACCCCATCGTGGGCGAGGGCGAAGTGCTGGTTGAATTGTCCGAGGGTGTGGCCCGTCTGGTGCGGGTTGAACGCATCCATCTGGAACAGGACGCCGGTAAATCCATTCACGACATGGATCCGAATATGTCCTTCGTTGATTTGAACCGCACAGGCGTTGCGCTGATGGAGATCGTCAGCCGCCCCGATATTCGTGGCCCCGAAGAGGCCGCCGCCTATGTCGCCAAAATCCGCCAGATCCTGCGCTACTTGGGCACCTGTGACGGCAACATGCAAAACGGCAATCTGCGGGCCGATGTGAACGTATCGGTCTGTCGCGCTGGAGATTACGAGCGTTACCGCGAAACTGACGATTTCGCCCATCTGGGCACCCGTTGCGAGATCAAGAACATGAACTCGATGCGCTTCATGCAGGCCGCGATTGAGTATGAGGCCAAGCGCCAAATTGCAATTCTGGAGGATGGCGGCGAAATCCGTCAGGAAACCCGCCTGTATGATCCGGACAAAAACGAAACGCGTTCGATGCGGAGCAAAGAAGAAGCGCATGATTACCGCTATTTTCCCTGTCCTGACCTTCTGCCGCTTGAGATCGAACAGGACTGGGTTGATGGCATTGCCGCCACCCTGCCGGAACTGCCTGACGATAAAAAACTACGCTTTATTAGCGACTTTGGCCTGTCGGATTATGACGCCTCGGTGCTGACAGCCGATGTGGCCAATGCGGCGTTCTTTGAGGACGTGGCCAAAGGCCGCGACGGCAAACTGGCCGCCAACTGGGTGATCAATGAGCTGTTTGGCCGTTTAAAAAAGGACGATAAAACCATTTCCGACAGCCCCGTTTCAGCTGATCAGCTGGGCGGTGTGATCGAATTGATCACCAAGGGCGACATCAGCGGCAAAATAGCCAAAGAACTATTCGAGATTGTATACGTTGAAGGCGGCAACCCTGCCGAGATCATCAAAGCGCGTGGCATGAAGCAAGTCACCGATACCGGCGCGATCGAAGCGGCTGTGGACGAGATTATCGCCGCCAACCCAGCCCAGGTCGAAAAGGCCAAAGCGAATCCCAAGCTTGCAGGCTGGTTTGTCGGCCAAGTGATGAAAGCTACGGGTGGCAAAGCCAACCCCAAAGCAGTGAACGAGATCGTCGCCAAGAAGCTGAACAGCTAAAGGGGCAAGCTTCCCACCCTACATATCCGCCCCGCTGACCCTGCCAACACCACCCCTTGTATTGGTTTGCGCGAATGCCACAGCCCACGATGCCACGGCATAAACTTGCCATGGGGGTTTGGACTCGGGCGGTAATATTTGTTAATAAACCAGCCTGTTACAAACCGTTTAGGGGGCCACAAGATGTCACATTACGAATATAAAGTTGTTCCAGCACCTAAAAAGGGGCTGAAGGGCAAAGGCATCAAGGGCGCCGAGGAACGGTTTGCAAATGCGCTGATGACTACCATGAACGAATTGGGTGCCGATGGCTGGGAATACCAGCGCTCCGACACATTGCCATGCGAAGAACGCAGCGGCATGATGGGGAAATCCACAACATTCCAGAACATGCTGGTTTTTCGGCGCAAGGTTTTGATCGAGGTCGAAGTGGCTGACATCGCCGAGTTGAAGACCGCCCCTGTAGCCGCAGTTGCTGTCGCGGCTGAAACAATCGCCCAAACCCACGCGCCCCTGCTGGACGGCACTTCCGGCACAGACCATGGCAACGCCCCAACACTAGGCCCTGCAACCGACGAAACGGTTGAGGCCAAAGACCCGCGCTCTGATGTAGCCGCGCAATAATCAGCCGTTAATCTCTAGCGCCAACGCGTGAATACGCCCGATCAGCTCTTTGCCCAAAGCCGCATGAACCGCGCGGTGGCGGGCAATCCGGCTCATATCTGCAAATGCACCGGCGTGGATCACCACCCTGAAATGGCTCTCGCCCGTGCCATCATGGCCCGCGTGACCCGCATGCTGATCGCTTTCATTGATCACTTGCAGCGCGTCTGGCATAAACACGGCCTGTAATTTTTCGGAAATCTGGTCTTCTATCAACATTTTTTTCATCTGCCCCCTTCTATCCGGCGTGGATCACGCTAGACTGTCCAGTCCGAGTCGAAAAGGTGTGAAAATGGTTAAAAGCGATCCCTTCGGGTTTGATATGTCAGTGTCGACAGACAAAAAGAAACGCACCCGCGGTCGCCGCGGTATGTCTGGTGCATTCGATACCTCAACTCGAGTATGCGAACATGAGGGGTGTGAAGAGGCCGGAAAATACCGCGCGCCACGCTCGCCGGATGCGGTGGATGATTTTCTGTGGTTCTGCAAAATCCATGTGCGCGAATATAACCTGAAATGGAATTTCTTTGATGGCTCGGCTGAAGATGCGGTTGCGAACCAGATTGACAAGGACCGCGTCTGGGAACGGGAAACCAAACCATTCAAACAATCCGACGAGGAACGCGCATGGGCACGGCTGGGCGTGGACGATCCGCATCAGGTGCTGGGCAGCAACGCCACCCAAAACCCCGGCCGTTCCATCACCGGCACCCGCAAATTGCCCCCGACCGAGCGTAAAGCCATTCAGGTGTTAGAGGCCAAAGACCACTGGACCAAAACCGAAGTGCGCAAAGCCTACAAAAAGCTGATCAAGGTGCTGCACCCTGACATGAACGGCGGGGATCGTTCACAAGAGGAACAGCTGCAAGAGGTTGTCTGGGCCTGGGAACAAATCAAAACCAGCCGCCACTTCAAAACCTGATGCCCTTCTTCTTTTCTTAAGTACCTGCGCCACAGGCAAATCCCGAGCGCAGCGAGACATCAAGCGACCCGAAGGGTCTCCTTTTGGCTAGATCCGGCGCAAGGCATCCGCCGCCACACCAATACCAAGCCCGCAATATAGCGTACCAATCACCCCGTTTACCCTGCGCTGTGCCACCTCGATTTTGCGCATTACAGCACGGGATGAAAACAGCCAAACAGTAATGCAATGCTGCATAAACGCCGTTGTCTGGCTGAACAATAAAATCACACACCACACCCAGATCGGGGCGCTGGCCGGAATAAACGCCGCATACACCGAACTGAAATACAGCATCGCCTTGGGGTTGGTCATAATCACAACAAATCCGGTTCTAAATGCGGTCCAGTTGCTGTAATCGACGTGGTTAATCTGCATCACAGACCCCTGCCCCGTCCAGGCATTGCGCAGATACTTAACCCCCAGCCACACCAGATAGGACGCGCCCATCAAACGAAATGCAAGCACCGCGTTTGGGAACAATTCAAACGCCGTTGCCGCCCCCATGATGGTTAATGTGGCCCAGACCAGCCCCCCCAGAACAAGCCCAAATGCGGTTGCAACCCCCGCACGCCGCCCCTTGCTGATCGACGCACTTGCCACTGCCAGCATATTTGGGCCAGGCGACAGCCACGCCAACACACTCACGGCACCAATACCAGCAAGCGTCAAAATCAAGTCCTGCACAAAAAAGCCCTCCAGAAACAACGTTCTGAAGGGCATATCATGATTGAACAGGTTTTGTCAGATCAGGCCGCAATAAATTTCAACGACACCCCGTTCAGACAATGGCGCTTGCCCGTAGGTGCTGGGCCATCATTAAAGATATGCCCCAAATGGCTGCCGCAGCGCCGACAGTGAACTTCAACGCGGGTGGTGAAAAAGGTGCTATCGTCTTTTGTGCCAATTGAACCTGGAAGCGATTTCCAAAAACTGGGCCATCCGGTGCCACTGTCAAACTTGGTCTTGGACGGATACAGCGGCAGATCGCATCCGCGGCACAAATAGGTGCCTGCAGCATAATTCTTGTCCAATGGGCTGGAACGCGGGCGCTCGGTATCCTCTTGACGCATAACGCTGTATTGCTTGGCGGTCAGTAGAGCACGCCATTCGGCATCCGTGCGCGTCACTTCAAATTTCCCCGTTGCCGCATTCATGCGGGTTGATCCAAACCCGAGGGCAGCAGCGGCGGCAAGCCCGGATGTCAACATAGTGCGTCGGTTCATATCAGTCTCCTTTGTATGGCTAGGGCCTCATAGCACGCCAGTGTTCACAGGTGGAATCACACTTTGGTGTGGTTGTGGCCACCAAGCCCTCCACTCTGCACAGGGCTTGGTGCTACGATCAGCCGTGACCACCGCCCTCCCCGCCATCTCTGTTTTCTGCATTATTCACTGCTGGGTTGGCAGGTGGATATGAAAGCGCTGTTTCCAGCGCTTTTTTGCATCCGGCGACACTGTTTGGTGAACATTTGACCAGTTTGTATCCTTCACCGGGATCAATATACAAATCCGGTGTCGGCAGTGGATCTCCATCATAGACGTCGATTTCATCCATAGCGAGAATTTCATAAGATTTATCACCCAAAACAACGTCGGAATAATGCACCAGATCACACCCCGCCAGCAGGGCGGTTGCGAACATTGCTGATATGAATGCAGTTTTCGTGTGTATAGTCATCGTCTTACCCTTCGTTATGCATAGCCTTGGCCAAATTCGGCACATACCGAGACATCCATTCTGTGCTCTATGCAAGCAACATAAACAGCGGGGCATTCTATCCCCCATACCCGATGGGCAAAGTGTATATCCATCTTCTTTTGCAGTCCCTGATCCTTGTCAAATCGGGCCTTTTTTTTCGTAATCGACACTCACTTTTACGCT
This sequence comes from Profundibacter sp., assembly GCF_056498605.1. Classification (NCBI taxonomy): domain Bacteria; kingdom Pseudomonadati; phylum Pseudomonadota; class Alphaproteobacteria; order Rhodobacterales; family Paracoccaceae; genus Profundibacter; species Profundibacter sp. Next base: position 30,190 of record NZ_JBSMEZ010000028.1, on the reverse strand, counting down.
GATGCTCTGATGAATATTGCCACCCTCCCTTGCACAGGCGCGCAAATTGTTGCACCACTCCTGTAAGGCCCAAACGGGCGACCCCGAAAACGAAAAAGAAGCGGATATGACGATGCAAACCAACGAGAAACCCGATCAGGAAATTTCAGTCCGCGAGGTGTTTGGCGTCGACACGGATATGATGGTCAAGGGCTTTGCCGAGACCAGCGAGCGTGTGCCCGAGATTGATCCGACCTACAAGTTCGATCCAGACACCACACTGGCCATTCTAGCCGGATTCACCCACAACCGCCGCGTGATGATCCAAGGCTATCACGGCACAGGTAAATCAACCCACATCGAGCAGGTTGCGGCGCGACTGAACTGGCCTTGCGTTCGGGTCAATCTGGACAGCCACATCAGCCGGATCGACCTGACCGGCAAGGACGCGATCAAACTGAAGGACGGCAAACAGGTCACCGAATTTCAGGAGGGGATCCTTCCGTGGGCCCTGCGCACCAACACCGCGATCGTGTTTGACGAATATGATGCGGGCCGCGCCGACGTGATGTTCGTGATCCAGCGGGTGCTGGAAGTGGACGGCAAGCTGACGCTGCTGGACCAGAACAAAGTGATCACCCCGCACCCCTATTTCCGGCTGTTCGCCACCGCCAACACAGTTGGTCTGGGCGACACCACGGGGCTGTATCACGGCACCCAACAGATCAATCAGGGCCAGATGGACCGCTGGTCACTGGTGGCGACATTGAACTACCTGTCGCATGACTCAGAATCGGCAATCGTGCTGTCGAAAAACCCCGTTTACAACACTGACGCGGGCCGCAAGACCATCAGCCAGATGGTGACAGTTGCCGACCTGACCCGCACCGCGTTTATGAATGGTGATCTGTCCACAGTGATGTCACCCCGCACGGTGATCACATGGGCACAAAACGCCACGATCTTCCGCAATGTGGGCTACGCCTTCCGGCTGTCGTTCCTGAACAAATGTGACGAATTGGAGCGCCAAACGGTCGCCGAGTTCTACCAGCGTTGTTTCGATGAGGAACTGCCGGAGAGTGCGGCGAGCATGAGTATGGGGTGATGAGGCAATGAGCGGCAAGCTATTTGGAACAGTATTTCTAGCCCTTGTCTGCAACGTCTCTGTTGTTGGGGCTGAAGTCCCATTTGTTTGTAGCGAGAAGCGCGCCAACCCTACACACTATAACTCCAATTGGGAAACCGCCCCAGATGCCATTGCTCTTTGCACTCTTCCTCGCGGGCAAAACCTAAACCTACATGCCTCGCCTTCGGTGGGGGAATATCGACAGGTTTTCACGCAAGTAAGTGAAAGCGCTACCAACTTGTTCGTTTATAATATCGTCACCTACAATGAATCAATTCTCCTAGAAACACGGATTGGCTTGTCGCCAGATTGTGACAACAAAGTCCTTAGATACGTTTCTCCAGAAGGAATGATCTGTACATTTCATCCTAGAGTCTCCCTATGAACAAACCAACGGATCACCCAGCCGACTCCTTCAAAAAAGCCCTCGCCGAGGCCACCAAAGTGATGGCCGATGACCCCGACCTGTCGGTCTCCTTTACCGTGGACCCTTCGGGTGCAACGCAAGACACCGTGCGCCTGCCGCAAGTCACCCGCCGAATGACCCGTGACGAGGTTATGTTGGCGCGTGGCACGGCGGATGCGCTGGCGCTGCGGCACAAGCATCATGATCTGGCCACCCACGCCCGCTATGCCCCGCAAGGCGAATTGGCGCGTGGCATTTACGAGGCGATGGAACATGCCCGCTGCGAGGCTGTTGGCGCGCGGGAAATGCCCGGCACTTTGGGCAACATTGATGCCAAGATTGCAGTCGAGGCCGACAAGCGCGGTTATGGCCAGATCACCGAACAATCCGAGGCCCCAATGGCCGCTGCCGCCGGATATCTGGTGCGCCATCTGGCGACGGGGCGTGATCTGCCTGCTGGTGCGCAGAACGTGATGGCGCTGTGGCAGGATTTCATGACCGAAAAGGCCGGCGGCACGCTGGACGGATTACAAGACACGCTGGCGGATCAAAAACAGTTTGCCAAATTTGCCCGCCAAGTGATTTCCGATCTGGGCTATGCTGACCAGTTGGGCGATGATCCTGATATGGAGGATGATCAGTCAGACGATCAGGCCGAAGAGTCTGAGGAAGAAGAGGAAAACCCCGACAGCCAAGGCAGCGAGGACGAGCAGGAAGATGCTGACGCCAGCCCCGAGCAGTCGCAAGACGAACAGCAGGACCAGTCGCAAGCCCAAGTTTCGATGGACGACATGGCGGATATGGAGCAGGGCGATGAGGCCGAACTGCCCGAGGGCGACGCCCCGATGGAACCACCGCCGCCTGCCCCTGTGTCTGAAGCTGACCCGAACTATGAAGTGTATTGCACTGATTTTGATGAAGAAATCCGCGCTGAAGATTTGGCTGAACCTGCCGAATTAGAACGCCTGCGGGCTTATCTGGATCAACAACTGGAGCCGCTAAAAGGCGCGGTGTCACGGCTGGCGAACAAGCTGCAACGCCGCCTACAGGCGCAGCAAAACCGGTCTTGGGAATTTGATCTGGAAGAAGGCACGCTGGACGCGGGCCGTCTGGCGCGGGTGATTGCCAACCCGACCACGCCACTTTCCTTCAAGCAGGAAAAAGACACCGAGTTCCGCGATACTTGCGTCACACTTTTGATTGATAACTCCGGCTCTATGCGCGGCCGCCCGATTTCCATTGCCGCGATTTGTGCCGACGTTCTGGCCCGCACGTTGGAGCGCTGTCAGGTCAAGGTCGAGATTTTGGGCTTTACCACGCGGGCGTGGAAGGGCGGTCAAAGTCGTGAGAAATGGCTGGGTTCGGGCCGCGATCAGACCCCAGGGCGTTTGAACGATCTGCGCCATATCATTTATAAATCGGCGGATGCTCCGTGGCGTCGGGTTCGGCCCAATCTGGGGCTAATGATGAAAGAGGGCCTGCTAAAGGAAAACATCGACGGCGAGGCGCTGGAATGGGCGCATCGCCGTATGGTGGGGCGGCCTGAATCGCGTAAAATCCTGATGGTGATTTCGGATGGGGCACCGGTGGATGATTCAACTTTGTCGGTTAACCCCGCGAATTATCTTGAAAAACACCTGCGTGACGTGATCGGCATGGTGGAAAAACGCAAACAAGTGGAACTGCTGGCAATCGGCATCGGCCATGACGTGACCCGCTATTACGAGCGGGCTGTGACCATCACCGATGTAGAGCAATTGGCCGGTGCAATGACCGAACAACTGGCGAGCCTGTTTGACAGTGATCCACGGGCGCGCGCGCGGGTGATGGGAATGAAGCGGGCCAGCTGACGCTGGACTTTATTCTGGATGCCTCCGGCGGAGGTATTTTTAGCAAAACGAAGGGTCAAGGGATGTTTCAAAGTTTCGAGGTGACATCACGGCCCGAGGATGGTCCGGCGCGTTTGGCACTGTTACGCAAGGAAATAGCGCGTGAAGGGTTGGACGGATTTCTGGTGCCGCGCCCTGATGCGCATCAGGGCGAATATGTCGCCCCTTGTGACGCGCGGTTGGCGTGGTTGACGGGGTTCACCGGATCGGCGGGGTTTTGTGCGGTTCTGACGGGGCGAGCGGGCGTTTTCGTTGATGGTCGCTACCGTACGCAGATCAAATCACAGGTCGATCTGGCGCATTTTACGCCGGTGGATTGGCCAGAGGTAAAGCTGGGTGTGTGGTTGAAAGACGCCATGCCCAAGGGAGGTAAGGTCGGATTTGATCCTTGGTTGCACACCGCGGAAGAGATTGAAAAGCTGGTCGATTGCGGTGTTACGCTGGTACCCGTGACAAATCTGGTCGACCGTATCTGGGCGGGGCGTCCCGCCAGACCATGTGGCAAGATCGTCGATCATCCTATTGAATTTTCAGGCGAAACATCCGCTAACAAGCGCCGCCGTATAGCCGCTGATATGGGCGCGGATGCCACGGTTCTGACACTGCCCGACAGCATTTGCTGGCTGTTGAACATCAGGGGCAGCGATATTGAACGCAATCCCGTGGTGCAGGCGTTTGCCATTTTGCACAGCGATGGACGTGTGGTGCTGTTTACCGATCCAGCCAAGGCGCAAGGGCTGGATATCGAGGTGCAGGATTGGGACGCGTTCGCGACTGCACTTGGCGCATTGACGGGCATTGTTCGGGTTGATCCGGCAAGTGCCCCCAAGGCCGTGTTTGATATTTTGCATGATGCGGATGTCGAGATTTTCAAAGAGGTTGATCCTTGCATCCTGCCCAAAGCCCGCAAGAATGCGGTCGAGGTCGCTGGCGCACGCACTGCGCATTTGCGCGATGGTGTGGCGATGGTGCAGTTTTTGGCGTGGCTGGATGATGCAGCCCCCATAGGCGGGTTGCACGAGATAGATGTGGTGCAAAAACTGGAAGGGTACAGGCGGGCGACAAATGTGTTGCGTGATATCAGTTTCGAGACGATTTGCGGCGCAGGGTCGAATGGTGCGATCATGCATTATCGGGTGTCTAGTGACAGCAACCGCGAGATCAAAACAGGCGAAATGCTCCTGATCGATAGCGGCGGGCAATATCAGGACGGCACCACCGACATTACCAGAACAATTTCTGTTGGCGCCGTCGGAAACGAGGAAAAAACCTGTTTTACCCGTGTGTTGCAAGGTATGATTGCCATATCACGGGCCCGTTTTCCCAAAGGGTTGGCGGGCCGTGATCTGGACCCGTTGGCGCGGTATCCATTATGGCTGGCAGGGCAGGATTTCAACCACGGCACGGGGCACGGGGTGGGATCATACCTGTCGGTTCATGAGGGCCCACAGCGGATTTCACGCATATCGGATGTGACGCTGGAATGCGGCATGATCCTATCGAACGAGCCTGGATATTACCGTGAAGGTGCGTTTGGCATCCGGATTGAAAACCTGATCGTGGTGCAGGATGCCCCTGCCCTGCAAGGTGCCGATGATCGCGATATGCTGGCGTTTGAAACACTGGCTTACGTTCCGATTGACCGGCGACTGATTGTGGCGGACATGCTGAGTACAGGTGAGCGGGACTGGCTGGATGCCTATCACGCAAAAACACTTGAAATTCTGGGCCCACTGGTCGAAGGAAAGACACGCCATTGGTTGACCCAAGCCTGCGCACCTTTATAGCGTGAAATCAATGCGGATGCGTTGGCTATTCTGTGCACCCCGATCAATTTTAAGAGCGTAGCGTTAACGGTAGAGCATGTTTCAAGATAATAATGTAATTTTCGAGTTTCGCGGACCGTTTGGTGTTCCGGTTCAAATCGGCTCCAGCATCATGCTGTTGGTCATGGTTTTCCTGTTTTTTGGGTCAAGTGCGACTCAGATTTACTACAACGCAATCTTCCTTGCATTGCTAATCGGATCAATTTTCCTGCACGAACTGGGCCATGCGTGGGGCACCATTGTGCAGGGCATACCGGTCCGCCGGATTATGATCTATGGCGGCGGCGGATTTTGCGAACGGTCAAGATCAGCGTCGGTCAAGCAGGACGAATTGATCGTCGCAATGGGGCCAATTGTGAACTTGGTGATTTGGGCGTTGGCCTCGCTGTCGCTGCCATATCTGCCTGCTGGCCAGTTGATGTGGGCGGTGAACACGCTGGCCTGGATCAACCTGTTTTTGGCCGGATTTAACATGATCCCTGTTATGCCACTGGATGGTGGTAAATTGTTCCAGTTCGCCCTGATGCGCATCATGTCGCCGGGCATGGCCACAAGGGTCAGTGGAGGTGTCGGGCTAGTGATTGCGGTGCTGTGGATCCCGATGATGATACTAAGCTATTTCACATTTGGACTGGTTCTGTTTTTCATGCCCCCCATCGGTTTGCATCTGCAAATGTTGCGGCGAAAGATTTAACAGCTGCGCTATTTTCTGCCTGTGCGCCTTTGGGACGTGCAATTCGCGCCCAAGATGTGCTAGGGTCGCGCTTCACCATAACAAAAAGGGGCGCGCACATGTCAGAACATATCAAAATCCACAAGGCTGACGGGAAATGGGTTGTGCGGGCTGGCGGGGCCATACTGGGCGAATCCACCAATGCGCTGGAATTGAGCGAGGGCGACTATGCGCCAGTGATCTATTTCCCGCGCAAGGATATTGCGATGGCGTTTCTGGACACAAGCGACCATTCCAGCCATTGCCCACACAAAGGCGATGCCAGCTATTTCTCGATCCAGACCAAAAGCACAGTTCTAGAAAACGCGGTGTGGTCATATGAGGCCCCGATCGGGTCCGTCACGCGGATCAAAAGCTATCTGGCATTTGATCCGGCGCTTGTTACCATCGAGGAACTGTAGGGCTTAGTCCTCGGACCACCCTTCATCCGCATGGGTGCCATCGCAAAACGGTTTGTTTTTCGACAGACCGCAACGGCACAGCACATATTCGCGCGCGGTTTGGCCATCGGCCCAATAGTCGACTTCGATTGGCACATTTTTCACCCTGAACGGGCCGTTGGTCTCGACCGAAATCTCGACCTCGTCGCTATATAGCGCATCGCGGGCGCTATCTGCCGTGCTGTAACTAAGGGCACCTGACGGGCAAGCGGCGACAACCGTTTTGATCTGCTCCAGCGTGCCCTCGTCCGGTGCGCACCATGGTTTGTTTTTCGGGTTAAAGATGTTGCCGGCGTGTTTCACGCATTCACCCGCGTGCGAGCACAGCAATTTGTTGTAATGAATCGTCGCGGCGCTCCCCTCGTAGGTATAAACCTTATCGCGGTCACTGACATCCTGTGCGCTGCCATCAAAGCCCACGTCATTGTGCGAACCGTCACAGTAAGGTTTGTTTTTGGAATGGCCGCAACGGCACAGGGCGATCAACGGTTTGGCCTCAGCAACCGAACCATCGGGCATTTTGAAGGTCTTCAGGTGTTTCACAATCAACGGGCCGTTTTCGCGCGCGACTACAATCGGGGTATCATCTGACATGTGCATCTCCAGTGCTGTTTTGGTCTTTGTATTATAGCCTAGCGGGTATTGCCCTGAAGCGATAGGGCGCAGCGGTCATGGAATGTCGCCCTTCGGTTTGGTTGGTAAAATCAGGTTATCCATCCCCCAGTCATGCATATCCATCAGCAGACCCGATAGGGATTTGCCCATATCCGTCAGGCTATATTCAACCTTTGGTGGCACCACAGCGTAAACCTTGCGCCGGATCAACCCGTCTGCTTCTAGCTGGCGCAACTGGTTGGTCAGGGTGCGCTGGGTGATCTTGCACATCATCCGTTGTAATTCGCCAAACCGTTTGGTGCCCTCGTTCAACCGGAACAGGATCACGCCTTTCCACTTGCCGCCCATAATATCCAGCGTTGCCTCGACTGGGCATTCTATCGGGTCTTCGTGCTTTTGCTTACGCATGCGCTTTCTCTCCTTAGTACAGAATACGACACTATATGCAATATTACTGCGTAGTTTACTTAATTCTCCTTTGGTGCAAATTGCAATCCTAACTGATCACAGGAGCAGAAAAATGACCCCGCTATCCACTGAACTATACTGGCTAACCATCACCACGGTTTTCACCTCGATGCTGTGGGCACCGCACATCCTGCAGCGCATTCTGGAAATGAAACCCTACGCCGCCTTTCGCGACCCGCGCCACGATGTGGCGACACAAGCCCCTTGGGCACAGCGTAGTATCCGCGCCCACACAAACGCGGTTGAAAACCTGATTATCTTTGGCGTGCTGGTTCTAGTGCTGGAAATTACAGGGGCGGCGAACGGTCTGACCGCCACTGCGGCTAAACTGTATTTCATCTCGCGGGTTGTCCATTTTGCAGTCTACACCTTCGGAGTGCCGTGGCTGCGGACCCCAGTTTACCTGTTCGGGTTTGGCTGCCAGATGGCGATTGCTTGGACGGTGCTAGGAGGCTGAACCTGCGATCCGTCAGGAATGCTCTTCCGCAGCTGTTGCTGCCAAGGCGCGGTTGTAGGCTCGCAGTGCATCCACCTGAAACAGGGCGCCCCACAGTTCGGGTGCTTCACCCTCGCCGCCCAAGGTGACCACGGGAATAAATGTGCGGGCGGTGCTGTCAAACAGCGGCATCGCCTGTTCCAGCGTGGCATTGCCATCAATGTAAATCCCCTGCCCGATCAACTCCCAACAGCTGTCCTCATTGGCGGCGCCGTCCGTATCTTTGGCCCGCATGGTGGTCGCAACGCGGCACATCGACAGCAGATAGGCCTGCGGGCCTGCAGCCAGATGGACATTGCGCCGCTCCAGCAGGGTCAGGAAAAACGACCTGTCCACAATGCGGCTGGCCAGCGCTGTTGATAGCGACACGGCGACCATCACCGCAAGGCCGGTTTGCCAATCACCGGTCAGCTCGAACACAATCAGCGTGGTGGAAATAGGTGCACCCAGCACCGCCGCCGCAACCGCGCCCATGCCCGCCAGCGCATAGATGGTTTCGGATCCCGACACATTGGGCAATATCGCGGTGGCAATCAGCCCGAACGCCAGCCCCGTCAGCGCCCCGACCATCAAGGATGGTGAAAAGATGCCGCCGCCCATGCGCCCCGCCATGGTGATCGACACCGCAACCACCTTAAGCACTGCAAACACCATCGCCTGATACAGCAACAAATCACCCGTTAATGCCCGCGAGGTGGTTTCGTATCCAACCCCGATGATATGCGGAAACGCGATGGCCAGTGCGCCCAGCATCGCGCCTGCAACAGCAGGGCGCAACCAGCGTGGCATGCGGGTTTTATCCTGCACATAGTCGCCCAGATCATCGGCCCAGAACACCGCTTTCATCAGCAACACCGCCACCAGACCACAAAGCAGACCAAGGATCACAAAGGCAGGCAGTTCAACATAAAACGCCAATCCACCCTCGACCGGCAAGGTAAATTCGGTGACATTGCCCAGATGGGTGCGGCTGATCACCGTGCCCGCGACAGATGCAATCACAATCGGCGCAAAGGCGTGGACCGCAAAATGGCGCAACACCACTTCGAGCGCGAACAACGCACCGGCTATGGGCGCGTTGAACGATACCGACACTGCAGCTGCCACAGCACAACCCAGCAAGTCGCGCCCCGTAATGCCACTGGCATGAATCCGGTTCGACACCCAGCTGGAGATCACCGAGGCCAGATGCACCACCGGCCCCTCACGCCCGCTGGATCCGCCCGATGCCAGCGTGATCATCGAGGCAAATGCCGAAGCGATACCCTCTTTTTGCTCGACCCGCCCCTCGTTCAGGGCTGCCCCCTCGATCACGTCAGCGACGGATCGCACCACACCATCATCGGTGAAACGGTTCAGGATCAGACCCACAGCCAGCCCGCCCGCAATCGGGATCAGCAGGATCCAGTACCAATGCAAGGTTTCGGCGAATGAATGCAGCATGTGTAAATCTTCGGCCCCGTAGAGCCAACCCTGAAGCGCCGTAATCCCCTTACGAAATCCCAGAGCGGCGTAACCCGACGCGATACCAATAGCCAGCGCGATAAACCAGAACTGCACCTGACTGGGACCATGTTTGCGCATCATACGCCATACACGCCCCAAATCATCGCGCCCCTCGCCCAGCTTACGCTTCATCGCTGATTTCGCAGCATTCATCCGTTATGTCCCGCTTTACCAATCCGGCCTTTCACAGCCCGCCCGCATCGCCTAATCTGCACCCAGCAACTATGAAGGCCCAGTATGACCATCCCATCCGCAATTGCAGCACTCACATCCTTCCTAGGCGATCGTCTAAGCCTATCCAAGCCTGATCTGGAAGCGCACGGTGCATCCGAAACGCATTTCGCCCCCGCCCCGCCCGATGCGGTGGCCTATCCGGTTGATACTGCCGAGGTCGCGCGGATCGTGAAAACCTGTGCCGATCACGACTGTCCGGTGATCCCGTATGGCGCCGGAACCGCGCTTGAGGGGCACACATTGGCGGTTCGCGGTGGCGTGACCATTGACATGGGCCGGATGGCGGCAGTGCTGGCGATCAACCCCGAGGATATGGACGTGGTGGTGCAACCAGGCCTGACGCGCGAGGCGTTGAACACTGAATTGCGTGCAACGGGGCTGTTCTTTCCGGTGGACCCAGGGGCCAATGCGTCGCTGGGCGGCATGGCCAGCACACGGGCCAGCGGCACCACGGCGGTGCGGTATGGCACCATGCGTGACAATGTATTGGCGCTCGAGGTGGTGCTGGCGGACGGACGGATTATTCGCACCGGCAGCCGCGCCCGCAAATCATCCGCCGGCTATGATCTGACGGCGCTGTTTGTCGGGGCCGAGGGCACGCTGGGGGTGATCACCGAGCTGACGTTACGCCTGCAAGGCCAGCCCGAGGCGGTATCCTCGGCGGTTTGTTCGTTCGACGATATTGGCGACGCGGTAAATGCGGTGATCGCCACCATCCAGATGGGTATCCCGATGGCACGGATTGAATTTATCGACGAGGACACCACCCGCGCCTGCAACGCCTATTCCGGTGCCGACATGCCGGAAGTTCCGCATCTGATGGTGGAATTCCACGGATCAGACGCGGGGGTGGCCGAGCAGGCAACGCGGTTTGGTGAAATCATCGAGGAAATGGGCGGCACGGGGTTCAAGTGGTCCTCAAAAGCCGAAGAACGCACAGCCCTGTGGGACATGCGCCACAAGGCGTATTACGCCTGTCTGGCCTTGCGCAAAGGTGCCGTAGCGCTGGTGACCGATGTTTGCGTGCCAATTTCGCGCCTTGCCGAAGCGGTCGAGGCCAGCCGCGCCGATATTGCCGCCAGCGGCATCCCCGGCCCGATACTGGGGCATGTTGGCGATGGCAATTACCACGCTATTTTGCTGGTGGAACCGGACAACGCAGCCGAAATGGAAACCGCCAAGGCGCTATCAAACCGCATGGTTGAACGGGCCCTTGCGATGGGTGGAACCGCCACAGGCGAGCACGGAATCGGCATGGGGAAACTGGACTATATGCGTGATGAGCATGGCGATGGCTGGGCCGTAATGGGCAAAATCAAGCGGGCGCTAGACCCCAAAAACACGCTTAATCCCGCTAAGGTTGTTGAAATAAACTGATGTTTGGTAAAAAGGCTGCCCGTCTGGTAAAAAACACTGTGTTTCTGGCTTGATCACTGGACCTGATCCAGAAATCGGTTACCATCGCATCAGGAAACACTAAATATTTTACAGAAATAACTTTCCCCTATTTTTAAGAGGTGTGCCATTCAGGGCTGTTTCCGGCATGGTTTTGTAGCAACGGTAGGTGTTTGGGGAAGCAACAGATAGCGTAAAAAGCATGTCAGTAGACCAAGACAAGTTAAACTCGGAAACGTCACCCGAGGTGCGCGACGAGGTGATTGACCGCCTCTATGAGGTCGCAATGGATCCGTCGCGATACGAGGACTTGCTGGACCATTGGGAAAGCATGATCCGCCCTTTGCGTGAAGGGGCCAACGGCACATTGGTCAATCTCGATCTGGACGCCGAATACGCAAGCCACTTTAGCCGCGCTGACAAGTTCCTCGAGAAACTGGAGGATAGTTCGGAGCAGGTAAACCACTTGTCACATGTGGACAAAGCCGCTGCATTCCTGATCGGGCGGGATTTACGCCTGATAGATGTGAACAAAGCTGCCCAATCCGTTTTCAGCGTGCAAACCGACAACAAGCTGTCGGATTTACCAATAGAGGCCGATGATCTGCGGGCGCTGGAAAACCAGACTGCCGCCATGCTGATGAGCAACCGCGATGCGCCTGCCATTTTGCGGGTCCGTTTACTGGATTCACAGCGGTTGATTATCTTTCAACTGCAAACACTGCAACCCGATGGTGCGCCGCCGCTGGTGGTTGCCATATCATCCGAAGTCAGCTGGCCCGACGGGTTTGACGGGGTGCTGAACGCGGCTTTTTCGCTGACCAATGCCGAAGTTGACATCGTGCGCGCCCTGACCGAATGCCACAGCTTGCGCGAGATCGCTGAAGCGCGGGAACGCTCAATAGATACAGTCAGGGCACAGCTAAAATCGGTGCTGGGTAAAACCGAAACCCGTTCGCAAACCGAACTGGTGCGTCTTGCCCTCTCGATGATGGATATCACCAGTTATACCGAGGATATAGCCTCAGAAATTCAGGCCCAGAGCATTGGCACAAAAGACCTTGTTTCGCGCCCTTTCCATGCGATTACCCTGCGGGACGGGCGCAAAATGGAATATCTAATATTGGGGAATCAGGACGGAAAACCCCTTGTTTTCATGCCGCAGGACTATGGTCTTGTGCGCTGGCCTGCATCAGCCGAGGCCGAAGCCGCGCGACGCGGGATGAAGATAATTGTGCCGATCCGCCCCGGATTTGGCAACTCTACCCCGCTGCCCAAAAAGGTGCCGCCAAGCGAAATTGTGGCTGATGATCTGAATGAATTGCTGACACATCTAAAGGTCGAAAAGTTTCCGGTTGTTACCTTGGGCGCCGATCCCTTTCACGCCCTGCATTTTCACCATAAATACCCCGACCGCATAACCGCGATCATCGCCTGTGGCGGTTCTTTTCCGCTGGAAAATTCGGCCCAATACGAACGTATGGCAAAATGGCACCGCTTCATTCTGGCCAGCGCCCGCTACACCCCGCACCTTATGCCGTTCATGGTCAAGGCCGGATTTTCACTGGCGCGCAAGTTGGGTAAGCGCAAATTCGTTCACGCGGTGTTTGGCACCTCGCCCGCCGACGTTGCCACATTTGAAAACCCCGAAGTCTATGAGGCCATGGTTTGTGGATCTGAAGTATGCCTGTCTGAAACCCACAGCGCCCATAACGCATTCGCCGCCGAAGTGTTGGTGCAGGAACGCAATGACTGGACATATTTAATTGACGCCGCCCGCGACACCGTGCCGTTCTATTGCTTGAGTGGATTGCAAGACCCGCAGGTGCCCAAAGAAACCCTACGTGAATTTCAAGCGAAACATACGTGGATCCATTTTACCGATTTCGAGGATTGCGGCCAGTTGGTATTTTTCAAGAAATGGTCCGAAATCATCCTCCTGATCGAGAAATATTTATAAAAATTAGCTGCTTACCCCATATGGGGTATGACGACTCAGCCCGTTCCGGTGCAATATTGTTCTATTGAAGAACGGTAAACAGGTTACTCGCTGCAAACCCGTAACACTTTTTAAGGATTTCGCATTCCCCTTCCGGGATGAAAGTTCGACAATTCATATTTTCCGGATTACCGGGATTCTGGGCGGCTGTTGGGTGGCAATGACACATTATATTCAGTGTTAAACATCACGGGGTCGCCTTGAATTTTTTTACTTACTCTTGATTTAACAATGACTTGGCAGCTTCTCGCGCCACATCCGTCACCGTATCCCCCGACAACATCCGCGCGATTTCATCAATACGCTCGCCGCTGTCCAAATGCACCACACCCGATATTGTCTGGCCTTTAACCACCCGTTTTTCCACCCGCCAATGATGCGCCCCTTTGGCCGCGACTTGTGGTGAATGGGTGACGACCAATACCTGCGCGTCACTGGCCAAATCCGCCAGACGGCGGCCAACTGCATCGGCCGTGGCCCCGCCAACCCCGCGGTCGATTTCATCAAATATCATCGTCACGCCGGTGGTATCGCGGGTCAAACAGACCTTGAGCGCCAGCAAAAACCGCGACAACTCGCCGCCGGATGCAATTTTATTCAGCGGCCCCGAAGGCGCACCGGGGTTGGTGGCAACAGTGAAAACCACCGCGTCTTGGCCGCTCGGACCGGCATCGGTTGCGGTGATTTCGGTAGTGAAAACCGCGCGTTCCATTTTCAACGGGGCCAGTTCGCCCGCCATCGCCTTGTCCAGCGCACGCGCCGCTTTTTGGCGCTTGGCGGTCAGTTTTTCGGCCTTGTCAGCGTATATCGCTTCTTGTTTGGCCAATGCCGTGCGCAGGTCGGCGACATCGCCCTCGCCCTGATCCAGCGCGGTTATTTTGGCCCGTAACCCGTTGGCAAAATCGCCCAGATCATCGGGCTGCACTTCATGTTTTCGGGCCAATGCGCGGATCGCAAACAGGCGTTCCTCGGCGTGTTCCAAATCAGACGGATTAAACGAAAGGGCGGCCAGTGCCGCATCAACCCCCTGCTGCGCTTCGCCCAACGCATCCTGCGCGCGCGCCAATGCCTCAACCGGTGCTATCAGCCGTCCGTCCGCATGATCCCCCACCCCGTCCAGCCAACGGGTCGCGTCATTGATCAGCCCCTCGGCCCCCTCGTATCCAAGCGCCTTACTGGCCTTGTCGATGTCCTCGCGGATGCGTTCGGCCCCCTGCATCAGACGGCGTGAGGCGTCCAATGCGGCCTCTTCTTGTGGCTGTGGGTCCAGCGCGTCCAATTCGGCCACCGCATGGCGCAGGAACTCTTCCTCGGCTTTGACCGCCGCCAGATCCTCCTCGGCTTGGGTCAGGGATTTGCGGGCCTCGGCCACATTGCGCCATTGACGACGCAACGAAGTTATATCTTTGGAAAGGTTGGCAAATTCATCCAATAACGCCATGTGCCCACGCGGATTCAGCAGCCCGCGATCATCAAACTGGCCGTGCAGTTCAACCAACGTTTCCGACAGCGCCCGCAGCACCTCGCCTGACACCCGTCGGTCATTGACCCATGCGGTTTTACGCCCCTCGGTGGTGTTGATCCGGCGCAAGATCAACTCGCCCTCAAACGGTATCCCCGCCTTATGCAGCACCGCATGCGCCGCGTGGTCATCCGCCAGATCGAACGATGCTATCACCTCGCCCTGCGCGGCACCACTGCGCACCAGTTCGGCCCGCCCGCGCCAGCCCAGCACAAACCACAGTGAATCCAGTAAAATAGATTTCCCTGCCCCTGTTTCTCCTGTCAGCACGTTCAAACTAGGCTGAAACGCAAGCTCCAGCCGGTCAATAATAAGAATGTCCCGAATATCGAGGCTTCTGAGCATGCGTCCCCCAAGTTACGCCCGATCAGAGCCATTCGCCCTTGATCATTTGACGGTAAACTTTGGCCAACCAATTATTGCCTCGCGATTTTGGCTCTAGGCCACGACTAGTCAGCAATTGAAAACTGTCCTGATACCATTCGGTCGATTTGAAGTTATGCCCAAGGATCGCGCCAGCCGTCTGCGCCTCGCTATCCAGCCCCAACGACAAATACGCCTCGACCAGACGATGCAGCGCCTCGGCGGTGTGTGATGTGGTCTGGAATTGCTCGACCACCACGCGGAATCGGTTGATCGACGCCGAGAAATTGCCGCGCTTCAGGTAGTAACGGCCAATTTCCATTTCCTTGGCAGCCAGATGATCAAACGCCAGATCAAATTTCAAAATGGACGACCGTGCATATTCGCTTTCGGGGTAGCGTTCGATCACTGTACGCAACGCCTGAAGCGCTTGAAAGGTCAGCCCTTGATCACGGCCCACATCATCAATCTGGTCGTAATAGGATATCGCCAACAGGTATTGTGCATAGGCCGCATCTTCGTCAGCTGGGTAAAAGTCGATGAAACGTTGCGCAGTAGTGCGGCTGTTTTCATAGTCCTTATCCTTGTGATAGGAAAAGGCCTGCATAATCAACGCCCGTTTGGCCCATTCCGAATAAGGATACAGGCGCTCGACCTCGCCAAACAGCCTTGTTGCCTCGGTCGCTTTACGGCTGGTTTCCAGTTCAAATTCGGCCTGTTTGAATATTTCTTCGGCGCTAAAAGATTCGATTGGTTTTTCTTTGTTGCGCCCACTTTGACCGGAACAGCCAGCTGTGATGGCCAATGCAGCCACCATACCAATCATTACTAAGCGTGCTTTGCCGCGTGCCATTGCCCGACTACCCCGTCATATGCCTGTGCGGATTGATACCACAATCCATCGTGCTTCGCCCCTATCTAGCACAGAAAAATCCTGTGCAAAACGTCTTAACGACGCTTTTTTCACAGGTTCGCCCCGTTTATGCGATGATTGGCAAATCCTTGCGGTGAACATCAACACCAGGCAGGCGCGACGCCATTGATTCATTACAGGTAACCATGCGATATGCGCCCGGTGTTGCAAACAGTTCGCGCAACAATTTGTTGGTCAGCGCGTGACCGGCGCGGTGACCAGTATAACGCGCCAGCAAAGGGGCACCCGCCAGCGCCAGATCGCCTAAAGCATCCAGCATTTTATGGCGCACGGCCTCGTCATCGTGGCGCAAACCACCTGGGGACAACACGCTGTCGCTGTCAACAACAACAGCGTTTTCCATTGTGCCACCTAAGGCAAGTCCGGCGTCCCGCATCGTTTCAACGTCTTTTTCCAAACAGAATGTGCGGCTATCGGACAATTCGCGCACGAATGCGCCGTTGGCCATGTTCAGTGTTTTATTCTGACGGCCAATCACTTCGGACTGGTCGGCAAAATCGATGTGGAAATCAATGTGCAGGTTTTCGGCAGGTTCCAGACGCGCAGTGGCCTGACCGATGGACACCTCGATCGGCATCAAAACCTCAATAGCGCGCACCGGTGCATCCAGCCGTTGCAGACCCGCGGCGACAATCGCCTTAACAAACTGGGCTGAGCTGCCGTCCAAAACCGGAACTTCGGGGCCATCAATTTCGATCAGGGCGTTTTGCACACCACATCCTGAAAGGGCCGCCATGATATGTTCAATTGTCGAAACCGACGCACCGGATGCGTTGGAGATTTTAGTACACAAACGGGAATCGCTGACCGCGTCCCAGCGGGCGGGGATCAGCGCGTCACCCGTCAGATCGGTGCGGCGAAACCAGATGCCGTATTGGGCAGACGCCGGATGCACGGTCATGCGCACGGTTTTACCCGTGTGCAGGCCGATGCCTGAAAAACCAACTGAATTTTTTATCGTCGTTTGCAAATTCTACCCCGTAAGGAATCGCCGGACATTACAGCTGTTCCGACTCATTTGAGGTAATTGCTACTGGCCCGTATCACAACACACTCTTTGTAACGGACTGAAACATCTTTGTAACGGTTGCGCGGGGACCTGCCGGAAACGGAAAAGCAGGTTTTTAACCCATTGTTATCAAAAGAAAAGGGCCCGCAAACTTGCAGGCCCTTCCCGTAATAAAGTGAGATGTGATCAGTTCGCTTGACGCCGCAGGAACGCCGGAATTTCGATCTGTTCCTGTTCCGGGTCAACTTCATCATCCGTCGCATGGCTTTGAACCGGCGGGTTTTGCACCCGTGGTGCGGCTGGCTCATCACCATGACCTGTCATCCGGTTAATCAGCGAATTGATCCCGAAGCGCGGCTTCTCAGCGGCGGCACTGGCCTCTGGTTCGGCTGCTGTTTCTGTCGGGGAACTGCCGATTGCAGCGTGCAAGCGGGCCATTGCCTCGGGCGTAGGGGTGCCGGCTGCTGGTGGGCGCGGGGCGACAAATTGCGACACCTCGACCTCTACTGCTTCAATGCTTTCAGGTTGCGCCTGAAACTCTGTCATTTCAGGGCGATACGCTGGCGGCGGCAGATCATCGGCGCCTGTGTCCAAAATGTCTTCGCCCTGCTCTTGTGCGGTGGTTTGCACATTGTCAAAGAACGAAGGCTCGGATGGTTCGCGCGCTGCTGCCACCTCTTTAGGCATCTCCAGATCATCCTCGATTTCGACAGCTACGGTTTCGGCTGCTACGGATGCGGTCAGCGGTTCGGCCAAAGTGCGGCGCGGCACTGGCATGTCTGTATCCACTTCGACTGCATCAATGCCGGTGGCAACCACAGACACACGCATCACACCGTCCATCGCCGTATCCAGAGTGGAGCCAACGATGATGTTTGCCTCGGGGTCCACTTCTTCGCGGATCCGGTTTGCCGCCTCGTCCAGCTCGAACAATGTCAGGTCATAACCACCCGTGATGTTGATCAAAACACCGTTAGCGCCCTTCAGGCTGATTTCGTCCAGTAGCGGATTAGCGATGGCTTTTTCGGCGGCTTGAACTGCACGATCTTCGCCTTCGCCCTCGCCTGTGCCCATCATAGCTTTGCCCATTTCGTCCATTACGGCGCGAACATCGGCAAAATCTAGATTGATCAGGCCGGGACGCACCATCAGGTCGGTCACGCCTTTAACACCTTGGTAAAGCACATCATCAGCCAGCGAGAATGCTTCGGTAAAAGTGGTTTTTTCATTGGCCAAACGGAACAGGTTCTGGTTCGGGATGATGATCAGCGTGTCAACAACCTTTTGCAGCGCTTCGACGCCGTCCTCGGCTTGTTTCATCCGCTTGCCACCTTCAAACTGAAACGGCTTGGTGACAACACCAACGGTCAGAACACCCAACTCGCGGGCAGCCTGAGCAATGATCGGTGCAGCGCCGGTTCCGGTGCCCCCGCCCATGCCTGCGGTGATGAAACACATATGGGCGCCTGCCAGATGATCAACGATGCCTTCAATGCTTTCCTCGGCTGCGGCGGCCCCCACTGTGGGACGCGCACCAGCACCCAGACCTTCGGTGACTTTGACACCCATCTGGATTTTTGCGGGCGCGTTGCTTTGTTGCAGCGCTTGTGCATCGGTGTTGGCCACAACAAACTCGACCCCGTCGAGCTCTTTTTCGATCATGTTGTTGACAGCGTTACCACCAGCCCCGCCGACCCCAAAAACCGTAATACGCGGTTTCAGGTCTTGTTGCTGGTTCTCCACAAAATTCAATGCCATTTAACTATCCGCCTGTTTGTTGTTCCAAGCCCTTAAAGGAGCTTTTGATTGCCTACTCTTGGCTGATCTTATCCACAGATACAGCACTCGTCACCTAAAAAACGCAATTTAGCCACAAAATATAGGGTGAAACAGCCATTTATCGGCAGTATTTTGCCATGTTCACCATATGTTGCGGTTTACCAGTTGTCCTTGAACCATTTTACGGCGCGTTTTAGCGACCGTGCCGGGTATTTTTCGGATGGAATATCAAAATCCCACCACTCATCTTGAGGATGTGCCGCGTTCATACACAAACCGACGGATGCGGCAAATGCCGGACCTGTTGCCGCCTGTGGCAGGCCTTGAACCCGCATCGGACGACCCAGACGAACCTGTTGGCCCAGAATTTTTGTCGCCAATCCGTCAAGCCCCGGAATTTGGCTACCACCACCCGTCAGCACGATTTGCTGGCTTGGCAGATGCTCGAACCCGGCCGCATCCAGACGGTCGCGAACCTCTTCCAGAATTTCCTCGACGCGAGGGCGCATAATGCCGATCAGCTCGGCCCGCGAAACCGTGCGCCGGTCATGTTCCCAATCACCGGTATCACCACCGACCTCGATCATCTCGCGGTCATCCATGCCGGTGGCAACAACGCCACCATAAAACGTTTTGATCCGCTCGGCTGTGGCCATCGGCACTTGCAACCCTTGCGAAATATCCGAGGTGATGTTGTCACCGCCAAGGCGCACGCTATCACTATAAATCATGTGCTTTTTCATGAAGATCGACAGACCTGTCGCGCCGCCGCCCATATCAATGCAGGCCGCACCCAATTCCTGTTCGTCCTCGACCAGCGCCGAAACACCGGACACATAAGCGGATGACGCCAGCCCCGCGACCTCTAGATCGCAACGTTTGATACAGTGCAGCAAATTGCCAACCACATGGGCGTCCACTGTCAGCAGATGCATATCGGCGGCCAACTGATTGCCGATCTGGCCGCGCGGATCACCCAGACCCGACCGGTGATCCAGCGCAAAATTCACCGGTTGGGCGTGTAGCACTTCGCGCTCGTCGCCGTAATCGGGCACATCACACGCGGCCAGAACACTGGAAACATCGTTTTCTGTGACCACGCTATCATGTAGATCAACCGCGCCCGCCAAACCATACGACCGTGGCCGCGCGCCCGAAAAACAGGCGATCACATGGTCCACCCGCAGGTTGGCCATTTTCTGGGCCGCCTGAATAACCGTGCGCACCGCGCGTTCGGTTTCCTGCATTGCCTCGACTTCGCCAAATCTGACCCCGCGCGAGCGCGTAGTGGCAGCACCAATCACCCGAAAACCGGACTGTCCGGCCATCGAGCCAATCTCGTCGCCGCCACTAAACTGGTCAGGTCCGTCAAACCGCAGCACAAGGCAGGCAATTTTCGAAGTGCCTACATCCAGAATGGCAATCACCCCGCGTTGCATCGCCGCTTTGCGCATGTTGCGCATGGCGCGCTGGGTTGCGTATAATTCACTCATCATCAATACTCCCTCATTTCAAGGCCCTGATCCGCCGCAGCTCTTCTATGGCGCTTTCGGCTATTCGGATCGTGGGTCGCTGTTCGTTTCTCATGTCAATCACTGTTAAATCGCGGGCGAGCATTTCTTGCGCCTTGCTCAGGGCGATCACGCGTTCAAGTGCTGCAATCGGATTTTGTTCGGGCAAAAGGATACGCTGACGACGGTCCAGAACCAGATCCCAGCGCCGCTCACCCATGCGTTCAATCCCGCGCACACGCCCAGCCAACGGGCCGGTTGCAGCAAGAATTTCAAGGGCTTGGGCAACGTGTTCATCCGCACTCTCCCCCGCAATCAACGGCAGGTCAGGACGCTCCATCCGGCTGCCAATCGGGGCCACACGTTGCCCGTCAGCATCCAGCAGGATCACCCCTTCAAAGCTGCGCCAGACCAATGCCGGCGTGCGCTCAACCACGTTGATTTGCAAAACACCGCTGCGCACCTGCACATCGACATTGGCCACAACATCCATTTCGGCGATACTGGCACGCATCGCTTCCAGATCCAGATCAAAGGCGGTCATAGGGAATTGCAGCGGCTGGCTTAGGCGGATTTCCTGTGCCACCGCAACGCTTGCGCCATCTATCGCCATCAGCTTGACCATGAACTCCGGCCGCTCCTCGATTGAACGGCGAACCTCGGCAACCTTCAATTCAAGCGCCTCGCGCCGATCTGCATCAGACAGGATAATCCCGACCGTCGCCATCAGGGCCAGAACCGGTAGGCCAACCCGCAGGAAACGGCGAAAACTCGGGGTAAGCATCAGGCGTTGCATTTTATAGGAAACGCGGCTGGGGGCCGGATCGCGGCGCGGGGGCGCGGTGATCGGTTGGTCTACCTGTTGCATGAGGCGTCCTCCACCATCCAGCGGGTCAGTTCCGCAAAAGAAATACCCACATGCGCGGCCTGTTCAGGTGCCAGCGACGTCGGGGTCATACCGGGCTGGGTGTTGGTTTCCAGCAGGATTAAACCGTCCAACCCGCGGGTTTCATCCCAGCGAAAATCAGTGCGGCTAACACCGCGGCAGCCTAATACCTTATGGGCGCGAAGGGCATAATCCAGACAGGCGTCGGTGATTTCATCCGGCAGGTCCGCTGGCACAACATGACGCGAGCCACCCTCGACGTATTTCGCGTCGTAATCATACCATCCATCGGTCAGAATGTCGGTGACCCCAAGGGCGCGCGCGCCCATCACAGTCGTGGTCAGTTCACGCCCCGGCACGAAGGCCTCGACCATCACGGTGTCGGGCATATCGGGGGATAACTTCGGTGGCCCGTTTGCGCCTTCATGCACCAGATAGATGCCAACAGAGGAGCCTTCATTGTTCGGTTTAACCACATAGGGCGGGGGCATAACATGCGCCGCCTGCACATCCGCCGAGCTGGCGATGACGCTATCGACCACAGGCAGGCCAACCGATTGATAGGCCAGTTTGGCGCGTTCTTTGTCCATCGCCAAAGCCGACGACAGGATGCCCGAATGGGTATAGGGAATGCCCATCCATTCCAGCACCCCCTGCACGCAGCCATCTTCGCCATAGCGGCCATGCAATGCGTTAAAGGCAACATCGGGCTTGATTTCAGACAGACGCGCGCAGAGGTCTGGACCCGCGTCCACCTCAACCACTTCACAGCCTGTTTCCCGCAGGGCAGCGACGCATTCGCGTCCGGATGATAACGACACCTCGCGCTCGCGCGAAGGCCCACCCATTAATACCGCCACTTTCGGGGTTGTCCTGCTCGACATACCCGCCTCGTGTTTTGCCTACAGGGTCTTTTGCGACCCCTTATTATTGGACCATTTGCGGCCCATTTTATCTTATTTTCTGATAACCAGTTCACCGATCCGCATAATTTCCCACTCTAACGTCAAACCACTTGATTTGAAAACCCTTTTTCTGACCTCTTCACCCAGTTTCTCTAGGTCTGCGGCAGTTGCGCCACCGGTGTTGATCATAAAGTTCGGGTGTTTCTCGCTCATTTGTGCCCCGCCAACGGAAAACCCGCGCAAACCCGCGTCATCAATCACCTTCCACGCCTTTAGGTCATGGCTGTCATCCGCCTGCCCTGTCGATGAAAACCCCGCCGGATTTCGGAATGTCGATCCCGCGCTACGATCCTTGGTGGGTTGGGTCGCGTCACGTTTGGCGATTTGGGCATCCATCAGCGCGTTCAATTCATCCGCGTCGCCTTTGGGCGCGTCAAACGTGGCCTCTATGATCACCCAGCCCTCGGGTAGATCGGTCTGACGATATTCAAAGTTCAAATCATCAGCACTCAGAGCGACGATATCGCCTGCCCGCGTGATCGCCTTGGCCGACACGAACACATCCGCCACATAAGAGCCGTAACAGCCCGCATTCATCCGCACAGCCCCACCAATCGCCCCGGGAATGGTGCGCAGGAACGTCAGGTCCAGCCCCTGCGCAGCCGCCTTGCGGGCCACATGCGCATCCAGCGCCGCCACGCCAGCGGTAACACGGGTGCCGTCAATTTCGATGTGATTGAACCCGCGCCCCATGCGGACCACCACGGAACGAATGCCGCCATCGCGCACGATCAGGTTAGATCCCACCCCCATCGGGAAGATTTGCGTGGCAGGATCAAGGGCACGCAGGAATGTCGCCAGATCGTCGACATCGGCAGGTTGAAACAGCGCATCCGCTGGCCCGCCGACACGCAGCCACGTCAGGTCATTCAGCGGACGGTTTTCGGTCAGGGTGCCACGCACAGGGGGGAAATCAACCATACTATTCTTGCCGTTTGTTCGTCTTGTATTTCTTTACTGCAAACCCGACCAACGCGCCAGTGATCGCACCAAACGCGGCACTGCTAATAACGATAAGCTGCAAAGCAACATCTGGGCTATCCTTTGCGGGGAGTGCACCGACAGCCAAAAAGAACAAGGCAAACGGGAATATCAACGTCAGACCGATAAGCACAAAGCCCGAGATACTTTTCCCCAAGAAGAAGAACATGGAGGCGCCAATCAGCATTGGCATTCCGAAAACTATGATCTCTCCGAATGATACGCCGCCCATTTGCTATCTCGCTGTTACAACCGTTAACGCTAGATATCGGCCCAACAGAACGGACTGCAACCCGAAACGCACTAAGGGCTTGTCCGAAAGACCCGTCTTTTCAGCCAACGGCCCAAATAAACCACCGGCCAGCGCAGCATTGATGCCCCTGCAGCAAGAAAGATCATCCCCCAGACAGGTCCGTTTTCATAGGTGACATAACCCAGCAACGGCACCCCGACACCGATCAGGAAATAGGCGCGGGTCCAGTAGTTATCTTTGCTGGGGATCATTGCAGAAATGTTGGCGAGGATAACCCAAAGAAAAGCGAGGATAAGCGAGAGCGTCATGTGGCACCTCTGTTACGGGTTGTCAGGCGGCGCAGCATATAAAATAGCGGGCGACGGAACATGGATATAATGGCAATGGCGGCGGCCAGAACGATCCAGAAATTGTGCTGGTAGCCGAGGAAAGCCATTAGAAACGGGGCGCACATCAGCAATGCGATACCAGGCGTAAACTGGCGGCGCATTGGCAACATCGCAACAAGGGCTGCGGCAACAACCCATAAACAGGCCAGAATGAGCGATAGGGTCATAGTTTCCCTCCGATTGCGGCCGCGAATGCGGCGAGGCAGGCAAACAGCCCGAACCAAGGAACAAATACCGGAACACTGAATGGTGAAGTGGGTGAGCGCCGCTTTAATCCAATCAGTGCTGCGTTCACAATAGCAAAAACCACAAGAAGCGCCATAGTTGTTATTTCTGCCAGTGATGCAACCGGAAGCGTGAGCGCCGAGGCGATGACAACCGCACCGATAAGCACGGTGCCCAAAACCGGTGTGCCAAACCGCGGATGGGCGTGGTGAAAGATGGCGAGGCTGGGGGAGCGCCGCCCTAGGCCAAATAAAACGCGGCTGGCCATAACGATTTGCGCCAACACCCCGTTCAGTGCCGCCGCCACAGCGATCACGGCCAGAAACGCCGCCGATTTTCCAGTCGCGGTTTCCCAAACCAGCGCCAGAGGCTGTTCGCTTATGGTCAGAAATTCCTGCGGCACCGTGCGCACGGCGGCCATTGAAACCAGCATGTATAACAAGGTGGTAATCGCCAGCGAGATCAGGATAGCGCGCGGCATGTTGCGCGTCGGTTCATGGGCCTCTTCGGCCATGTTGACCAGATCGTCAAAACCGATAAAGGCGAAGAACGCGAAGACCGACGCTGCGGCAATGCCGGACCATTGTGGGGGCGGCGGCGATTGCCAATCGGCCACCGGCACCGACCCGAAACCAACCCAGATGATGATCAAGAGGCCGATCACCTCGACCACGGTCAGGATGGCGGCGAAGGTCAGGCTCTCCAACACCCCGATCAGCGCAATCAGGGTCAGGGCGAGACCCAAGCCGATCACCGCGGCCTCGAAGGAAACCGGCACAATCGAGGTCAGATAGCCGACCCCACCGCGCAACACAGCCGCCGACGCCACGGTGCCCGCAATCACGTTGATGGCCCCGACGACCAGCGCCAGCCAGTGCTGGTGCAGGCCGATTTCAACATAGGATGAATCGCCCGCCGCCTCAGGTATTCGGGCCGAAAGTTCCGAGAAGGAGAGCGCGGTTGGTACCGCCACAATGGCGGCTAAAAGAAACGACAATGGTGCCCAGACTCCGGCCTCGCCCGCAGCCACACCGACCAGAACATAGATGCCAGCCCCAACCATGATCCCGACGCCATAGGCGGTCAGCAAACCTAGCCCGAGTTGGCGTTTCAGGGTGTCGGCCATGCGGTTATCCTTTCATGCGGTCCGGTAACGCGTTGGCCCATGCCGAAATGGTCCCTGCCCCGAGGCAGATCACCATATCACCAGGTTTGGCCTCGGCTTTGATCAGCGCCAGCATGGCGTCCTCATTATCAATGGCCGTCGCATAGCGGTGGCCGTGACGGATCAGGCCCGCGACCAGATCATCACGGTTTGCGCCTTCAATCGGGTCTTCGCCCGCCGCAAACACGTTGGAAATGCCGACAATATCAGCATCATTGAAACAGGCGCAGAATTCATCGAACAGGTCGTGCAAGCGCGAGAAACGGTGGGGTTGGTGCATGGCTATCACGCGGCCTTCGGTGGATTGGCGCGCGGCCTTTAGCGCGGCGGCAATTTCAACGGGGTGGTGGGCGTAGTCATCTATAATAGTGACCCCATCCACCACGCCAACGCGGGTAAAGCGCCGGTTCACACCTTTGAAGTTCTCCAAAGCCTCGCGTATTTCATCCAGTTTCATCCCCAGATGTCGCGCGACAGCGACGGCGGCCAAAGCGTTGGAAACATTGTGGTCCCCGGGCATCGGTAGGGTGCAATCCTTGATCACCTTATCCTCGGCGTGCAGTTCAATATCAAAATGCGCGATGCCCTTTTTATAGGTCAGATTGACCGCCCGCACGTCGGCCTGAGCATTAAAACCATAGGTCACCACGCGCCGGTCGGTGATGCGGCCAACCAGTGCCTGTACCTCGGCGTGATCGGTGCAGCAAACGGCCAGACCATAGAATGGAATGTTGGAAACGAAATCATGGAACCCCTCGCGCAGGGCATCAAACGTGCCCCAGTGCTCCATATGTTCAGGGTCAATGTTGGTGACAATCGCAATCGTGGCAGGCAGCCGGTTAAAGGTGCCGTCAGATTCGTCGGCTTCGACCACCATCCACTCACCACCGCCCATTCGCGCGTTCGATCCATAGGCGTGGATGATGCCGCCGTTGATCACGGTCGGATCTAGCCCGCCAGCGTCCAGCAGGGTGGCAACCATCGTGGTGGTGGTGGTTTTGCCGTGGGTTCCGGCAACGGCCACATTGGATTTCAGCCGCATCAGCTCGGCCAGCATTTCGGCGCGGCGAACAACCGGCATACCACGCACCCGTGCCGCATCCAGTTCTGCGTTGCCGGGTTTGATGGCAGACGAAATCACCATCACTTGGGCGTTTTCCAGATTATCGGCGTTTTGGCCCTCGAATATAGTCGCACCCAGACTCTCCAGACGATCCGTTATTTTACTGCGCTTAAGGTCTGATCCCTGCACCTGATAACCGTGGTTCAGCAGCACTTCAGCGATGCCCGACATGCCGATGCCGCCGATACCGACGAAATGGATGGCCCCGACATCAAGCGGGAGTTTGGTTGCGGCTGCGTTCATGTTTTTGGTCCTGTATCAGCGAGGGTTTCAACCATTTCGACCAACCGTTCGGTCGCGTCGGGGCGACCACATGATAATGCGGCCTGCGCCATCTGGTTGGCGGCGGTTGGGTTGTCAAATACGGCAAGGATTTGCGCGGTTAACGTGTCAGCGTCCAGTTGGGATTCGGGGATCAAGATAGCAGCCTGCGCCTCGACCAAACCACGCGCATTGGCGGTTTGGTGATCACCCGTTGCAGCGGCATAAGGGATCAGGATCGACGGGCGGCCAATCACAGCGATGTCGGCAACGGATGAGGCACCGGCGCGGGAAATCACCAATTGCGCCTCGCTCATCCGGCTGGGAACGTTGTTGAAAAACGGCTTTACCTCGGCTGCAATGCCGTGGCTGGCGTAAAAGGTCTCAACGCGTTTTTGGTCCTCTTCGCGGGCCTGATGGGCGACGCGCAGATACCGACGCAAGGCCTCAGGCAGGTTCAAAATCGCTTGGGGCACCACATCGGACAGGATGCGCGCACCTTGGCTGCCACCCATCACCAGCAGTGACATCGGGTAATCACCCGGCGCGATATAGCCTGATCCGGCCCGTTCCAAAATAGCACTGCGCACAGGGTTTCCGGTGAACGTGCCCTCAACGCCCGCAGGCAGGTCGGTGGGCCAAGTCCCACAGGCAATCGCGTTAACCCGCTTGGCAAACAGCCGGTTCACCCGACCCAACACACCGTTTTGTTCGTGCAACATGCGCGGGCGGCGAAGGATCCATGCGGCTGTAACGGCAGGGATCGACGGGTAACCGCCAAAGCCAACAACCATCGCCGGTTTGTCACGCAGCATACGGAATGTGGCACCTATGATACCACCCAACACCCGAAACGGCACCAACAGTTTGGCCAATATCCCGCCACGCGCGAACGTGGCAGATGCAATTTGTTCAACCTGAACCACATGCGGAAAGCCGCCAGTATAGCGCGCACCACGGGCATCGGTTGACAGTTTGACCCGCCAACCCTTGCGCAACATGGCCTCGGCCAGTGCTTGGGCTGGGAACATATGTCCGCCCGTGCCGCCAGCCGCGATAATTAACAGAGGCGCTTTGGCCATTGCCTAATGTCCCCGTCGCGCAAAGTGGTCGTTCACTTCGCCCTGTGGGCGCGTGCGGGTAAAGGCCAGCAACATACCAACCGCAATACCGACCGCAATCAGCGACGATCCACCATAGCTGACAAACGGCAGCGTCATGCCTTTGGCTGGCAGCAGGCGCACAGCCACGCCCATATTGATCATTGCCTGAACGCCGAACATAGAGGCCAGCCCCGTGCCCGCCAACCGGACAAACGGATCACGCTCGTGCATCAGGCGCAGCAGGGACCGTACTGTTATCACTACATAAAGCATGATGATCACCAGAACCAGGATCAGCCCGTATTCTTCGGCAGCAACTGCAACAATGAAATCAGTATGGGCATCGGGCAGCGACCACTTCACTTGACCCTCACCGACCCCGACGCCGAAAAATCCGCCCTCTTGAATCGCGTTGGTCGCGTATCCCATTTGGGTGTTTGGATCGATCTCGGGCGATAGAAAACCGTCAATGCGCCGCGCAAAGTGTTCGGAGTTATTATAGGCAAAGGTGCCGCCAAACACCACCAGCCCCGCCATACCCAGCAACAAAAACAGCGGTGCACCAGCGACGAAATACATCACGCCCCAACCAAACAGAACCAAAGCCGCTTGGCCGAAGTCGGGTTGCATCACCAGAAAACCAACGACGGTGATCGCAATGATAATAGAATACAGCTTGCCCGGCAGCCCGTTGATCTCGTTACTGCCCGACATCAACCATGCGGCCAGAATAACAAAACCCGGTTTCAGGAATTCGGCGGGCTGCAACGAAGCAAAGCCCAGCGAGTACCAGCGCACCGCCCCTTTGCCAAAATCCGTGCCCAAGACCGGCAGCAAGACCAGCGCAACAAAGGCACCCAGAAACCCGAGCACCCCCAGACGGCGCACCAGTGACGGGGCCATCATCGAGGTGACGAACATCACGATCAGTGCCATGCCGCCAAACACCGCTTGGCGTTGCACGTAATGAAAAGCGGAAAATCCGTTCTTTGCAGCCAGTGGCGGCGAGGCCGCCAAGCCTAACAAAATACCAATACTGAACAGCAATAGGATCGAGGTCAAAGACCATTTGTCGATCGTCTGCCACCATCGGGGAAGAATAGGGTCGCTATTGCGAACCGGAATTGCACCATGTGCCATTACCGTCATGGGATACCGCCTTACTGCCTCTGCTCATTCGTCCGTTTGCCGGATCTGGGTGTCATTGTAACGCAAGGACGCGCGCGGCGCTAGTCCCTTGTTCGCAAAGGCTTGCGTCTTTTTGCCGATCGTGTTCATCAAGGGGAATGAACACAGCAATCACCACATATGACACTATCATTCTGGGCGCAGGGGCCGCTGGTATGATGTGTGCTGCGCACGCCGGTGGGCGGGTGTTGCTGGTCGATCAGGCGCGTGCGGTGGGCGAGAAAATCCGCATATCGGGCGGTGGGCGCTGTAATTTCACCAATACGGGCACGGGGCCGGAAAATTTCATCTCGCAAAACCCGCATTTCATGAAATCGGCGCTGAGCCGGTATACCCAATGGGATTTCATTGAAATGGTAGCGCACTACGGCATTGATTATCACGAGAAAACACTGGGGCAGTTGTTTTGTGACGGATCAGCGAAAGAGATCATCACCATGCTGCGAGCTGAAATGGACGGGGCAGAGGTGCGGCTGCGCACGTCGATCAGCAAAGTTTCCAAGGTTGATGCGGGGTTTGAGGTGACGCTGGATACAGGCGAGGTTCTGGCCGCCCGCAATTTCGTGGTGGCCTGCGGTGGCAAGTCGATCCCCAAAATGGGGGCCAGCGGTTTGGGGTATCAGATCGCGCGGCAGTTCGGCCTACCAGTCACCCAAACCCGCGCTGCGCTGGTGCCGCTGACCTTTAGCGACACATTCAAACCGCTGGCCGGTGTGGCTGTGGATGCGCGTGTATCCTGCGGCGGGGCATCGTTTGACGAGGCGGTGTTATTCACCCACCGCGGGTTGTCCGGCCCTGCGATTTTGCAGATTTCATCCTACTGGGTCGAAGGCATGCCGATCACCTTGAACCTGTGGCCTGCGGGCAATTTGCTGGACCGCCTTCGGGCGATGCGCCAGATATCAGGGCGGCGCGACATTACAACTAAACTGGCAGAGTTGTTGCCCAAGCGGCTGGTTAATTATCTGGCCGAGCTACATGACTGGGGCGGCAATCTAGCGGACCATTCAGATGCCGCGTTGATCGACGTGG
This sequence comes from Profundibacter sp., assembly GCF_056498605.1. Taxonomy (NCBI): domain Bacteria; kingdom Pseudomonadati; phylum Pseudomonadota; class Alphaproteobacteria; order Rhodobacterales; family Paracoccaceae; genus Profundibacter; species Profundibacter sp. The sequence goes on along the minus strand of NZ_JBSMEZ010000028.1, from coordinate 389 downwards.
TGCAGGCGATCACCGCGTGGAAACTGCACCCCGCTGGCACCGAGGGTTATCGCACCGCCGAGGTCACTTTGGGCGGGGTCAACACAGATGCGCTGTCGTCCAAAACCATGCAGGCGTGTGACGTGCCGCGCCTATTTTTTATCGGCGAAGTGGTGGATGTGACCGGTTGGCTGGGCGGGTATAACTTTCAATGGGCGTGGTCATCGGGTTGGGCCGCTGGGGTGGCGATTTCCGGTAACTCACAAGATTAATCGCCAATAATCTTAGGGCCTGTTGACGTTTACCGCAAATGAATGACGGTTGCGACGATTGAAATCATGGCCTTAAAACTATCGTCAGTTTTACATGCACGTAATGCTATCCTTTTGAATTCCTTTATCTTTTGGAAG
>NZ_JBSMEZ010000027.1:0-22527 GCF_056498605.1 Profundibacter sp. | reverse complement strand
TGCGCACGCTTTATAGTGATGCGCTACGCGCAGTGCTTGTGGCGGAGGTATTTCGGAAAAGAAGAAAGAGTAAATATCCAGATTGGTCGTAGTCTGGGCTTTCCTTGGGGGCAAATCCATGTAATAGGGACGCGTCAAATGATGCTTTTGCAAGGAGACTCCCTATGGAGATTCGTGAAGCCCTTTCGTTTGACGATGTTTTGCTGGTTCCGGCCGCGTCAAGCGTGCTGCCCTCGACCGCTGACACATCGACCCAGGTCACCAAATCTATCCGTCTGAACATCCCGTTGCTAAGTTCCGCTATGGACACAGTGACCGAAGCCAAAATGGCGATTGCTATGGCGCAGGCGGGCGGCATGGGGGCGATCCATCGCAATCTGGATGTGGACGAGCAAGCGTCGCAGGTGCGTCGGGTGAAGCGGTTTGAAAGCGGGGTGGTTTATAATCCGATCACTTTGCTGGCCGACCAGACGCTGGCCGATGCCAAGGTATTGCAGGAGCGGTATCGCGTGACAGGGTTTCCCGTGGTGGACGTGCGCGGTCGGGTTGTCGGCATCGTCACCAATCGCGATATGCGCTTTGCTACGGACGACAAAACGCCGGTGTCGGCGATGATGTCATCGGACAATCTGGCGCTACTTCACGAGCCTGCCGATCGGGATGCGGCCAAGAGCCTGATGCAGGCGCGGCGCATTGAAAAGCTGTTGATCACCGACGGGGCGGGCAAGTTGACCGGCCTGATGACGCTCAAGGATCTGGAGCAAGCGGTGCTGAACCCACATGCCAGCAAGGATGAGCTGGGCCGTTTACGGGTGGCTGCGGCCAGCACGGTTGGCGACGCTGGTTTTGAGCGCTCAATGGCGCTGGCGGATGCGGGCGTTGATATGATCGTGATTGATACGGCGCATGGCCATTCCGAAGGGGTGGCTGTGGCGGTTGAACGGGCCAAGAAGGCCTTTGGTGATGTGCAGATCGTGGCGGGCAATGTGGCGACGGCGGCGGCGACCAAGGCGCTGATTGATGCGGGCGCTGATGCCGTCAAGGTTGGCATCGGGCCGGGGTCGATCTGTACCACGCGGATTGTCGCGGGTGTGGGTGTGCCACAACTGACGGCGATCATTGATAGCGCCAAGGGTGCGGCTGCGAGCGGCACGCCGATTATTGCCGATGGCGGCATCAAATTTTCCGGCGATTTTGCCAAGGCGATTGCGGCGGGGGCCAGCTGTGCGATGGTCGGTAGCATGGTGGCGGGCACTGACGAGAGCCCCGGAGAAATCATTCTATATCAAGGCCGTAGCTTTAAAAGCTACCGTGGTATGGGCAGCCTTGGCGCGATGGCGCGGGGCTCGGCCGATCGATATTTTCAAAAGGATGCCGCCAGTGACAAGCTGGTGCCCGAAGGCATCGAGGGGCAGGTGCCCTATAAGGGGCCGGCTGGCACGGTGATCCATCAGCTGGTCGGCGGCTTGCGCGCCGCGATGGGCTATACGGGGGCGGCGACTGTCGAGGACATGCGCAAGAATTCCGAATTTGTGCGGATCACGGGGGCGGGCCTGAAGGAAAGCCATGTGCATGACGTGCAGATCACGCGGGAAAGCCCGAATTATAGGATGTCGTGATGCGGGTGATTCATCGGCTGTTTACTTAGGTAAATAAGGGTGATTTGGCGGTTTTGGGTGATATGAAAACCATAAGAATTGCATATGAATTCCATATGAGGGTTCTACGCCAGTTTTACGGGTTAATGGGGCGTGCGTTAGGGTGTGTGAATATGGGGTTAATATCCGGTTAGGCCCGGATCGCAGATTTTTGTTGATCACTTTAGCGATGGTCGCAAAGGCGGGGGCAGAGTAAAATGCACTGCCCCCAACCAATCAACAGAACGCCAGCGCCAAATAGAGCAGCGCGGACAGCAGTGCGAACTTCTTGGGGCACAATCCCAATGCCCCCCACATGCACAGCGCCGCAAATGCCAAATTCAAAACTTTCGCAGTCATCAAGACTTGCAGTATCATCATCACATAAATCATCGTCTCTTCCTCTCGGATATAAGGTTGAGACTGGCCAGTCAGGGGCCGGTTGCCCCCATAGGTTGAATATGGTCAGTTATTGAAATCGATGCAGTGAAACAGGATAGCCTAAGTTGGACATTTGTAGATTTCTGGTGGCATTCGTTGTCAAAAGTTGACCAAGCCACACTTTCTAAATTTGGGAATGCCGTTGAGCGCGAAACTGCACTCAAAGGATGGACCCTCGATGAACTTTCCGGAGCCATGGACGGCGCATGTGGCAAGTCCATGCTTTCAAAGATCATTAACGGTAAACGACCTGTTATCAGCGGGCGTATTGTGGGAAAACTTATCGCAGCTTTGGATTTGGAAAAACAATGGATCGACCATTTCACCAATCAGATTGACTCTGAGCAAGGTGCAGAAACCAAAGCAGAGCATGATGCAGATCGGATCATCGGGCGACTTGTGCGGGAAGGTGCTACCAAAGGCCTAAGCGAGAACCTAATCATTTTGCTAGCGGATAAATATGCCGACGGAGGCCATCGCGATTTGGAATCTGCATATATTGGCACAAGAACAGCTCTGGAGGCGGCCCGCCGCATGCGCAAACGCGGTGAAATGCCGCGCGATAACACCGGCAGCCAGTTAAACGCGGTTATGGGCCAAGTCACCAAGCTGAACGATGCAGGCGAGTTGGATGAAGCGGACGCACTGCTGGACCAAGAAGATCGCCGGATGCGTGAGACGCACAAGGCGGAACGGGATCGACTGGATCAACAGGCCGCGACGCTGCTTGGGCAGCGACTGGATCAGGACCGGCTGCGCAACCGCCCCGATCTGGCCGCAGACCGCCTGATCAAAAACCTGAAGCAAACGCCACAAGCAGGCGGACTTTTCCGGGCTATCAACGCCAAAGCTGACGATTGGAAAGATCAAGGCGATGAAACCGGCGATATTTTTGCGCTGCGCACAGCGCTGGGGTTGGCCAAGGCGAATTATCAACGTGCCAAGAACAAGTCTGGGTTGGTCACTTCGGCGCTCTACACGCTCGGCGCATGCCATTTGCGACTGGCGGAACGATCCAGCAATGATCGGCACCTTGTCGTGGCCCGCAATGCGTTCCAGGCCGCCCTCAAAAAGACTTCCAAGTCAAAAGCCCCCCAGAACTGGGCAATCTATCAAAGCGGGCTTGGAGTCACGCTGAGAGAAATGGGTGAACGCGAAGGCGACATCGATCTTTTACAGCGCGCGGTCAAGTGTCAACGCGCAGCATTGGATATTGAGATCAAGAACAAGTCCATCAATCTGCCGATCCGCTGGAACAATTTAGGCAATGTCCTTCGAGCACTCGGTGGAATCACTCGTGACCCCGCGCCTTTGGGCGAAGCGGTGACCGCGTTTGAAACAGCATTGGCGCTGGAAGACCGCAAGGCCAACAAGCCCTCTTGGCGAACAACCCAAAACAATCTGGCCGTTGCCCAGCGCTGGCTTGGCGATGTCACCGACGATTTGGCGATGCTAACCCACGCCCGTCAAGGATATACTGCCTGCGAAACGCTGGAATTCCGCGAAGAAGCCCCCTTCAAATGGGCAAGGCTGCAATGGAATATCGCCGATCTGGCCCTTGCCCGACACCGGCTTGCCCCAGATCCCGCACTTTTGACAGAGGCGCGTGACCACGTGACCGCCGCCAGAGCGTTCTTTGTTGACGGGTCTGACTATCAAACACAGCGCTGCGACGATCTGTTGGATCAGATCAATCAGGCAGAGGCCTAGGTGTTGATGAAAAAATGCGAAATGCCAATGCTCTTTTCCCTAGGCAGGGTTGCCGGAATAATCGCCAAATTTATCCCCACTCCCTATGTAAACCCGCAACCTTTGGGTATAGGCAGGCCTCCAACCTATTCTTCACAACAGGAGCGACGCATGCAACCTGCCGCACGTCTTTCGGCCGCGATTGAAATTCTGGATGATATTCTGGACGGTTCTGCTGCTGAAAAAGCCCTGACCAACTGGGCGCGGCACTCGCGGTTTGCGGGGTCCAAGGATCGGGCTGCGGTGCGGGACCATGTGTTTTCAGGACTGCGCTGCAAGCGGTCTTACGGCGAGTTGGGCGGGGCGCAGACGGGGCGCGGGATTGTGCTGGGGTTGTTGCGGGCGCAAGGCATTCCACCTGCCGATATGTTCACGGGTGAGGGCCATGCACCAGAGCCAATGAGCGATGAGGAGGCTGCGCATAGTGCGACACCTGAGGGCAACGTCGCGCTGGACTGTCCCGACTGGATTGCGCCGTTGTTGCAAGCCAGCCTTGGCGATGATTTTGCGGCTGTGTGCCATGCGCTTCAGCATCGTGCGCCTTTGTTTCTACGGGTAAATACGCAGAAAACCACCCGTGATCAGGCGATAGAGGCGTTGGCGGTTGAGGATATTGCCGCGGTGGCGCATGCTCTGTCGCCCACAGCATTAGAGGTCACTGAAAACCCGCGTCGCGTGCATCTGAGTGCGCCCTACAATGATGGTTGGGTCGAGCTGCAAGACGCGGCGTCGCAGGCCGTGGTGGACCTGTTGCCGTTGCGGCCAGATACTCGCGTGCTGGATTATTGTGCGGGCGGGGGGGGTAAGGTTTTGGCGATGGCGGCGCGGGTTCAGGCGCAGTATTTCGCCCATGATGCTAACCCGCAGCGGATGCAGGATTTGGAGGCGCGAACGGATCGGGCAGGCTCGAGCATTACCGTGCTTGAGCCAGAGGATATGACGGGGGCCGCGCCCTTTGATCTGGTGCTGTGCGATGTGCCCTGTTCAGGCAGCGGGGCGTGGCGGCGCTCGCCTGCGGGCAAGTGGGGTTTTGATCAGGAACAGCTGGATGATCTGCGTCAGACTCAGCTGGAAATTCTGGATGCGGCGGCGGGTTTGGTCGCGCCGGGCGGGGTGCTGGCCTATACGACATGTTCTATGCTGGACGCTGAAAATTCCGAACAAACTGTCCGGTTTCTGGCGGCGCAATCCGACTGGAAATGCACCGCACAGCACCGCTTTACGCCGCTTGACGGTGGAGACGGGTTTTTCTGTGCACTATTGACGCGATAGAATAACCCTGCATAATCAACCACTAGTTGTGAAATTTGGTTTTCTGACCCGAGTTTAATGTGCGCTTAACACTTTAGAGCCGAAATAGAGGAACCACGAATCAATAAGCGGGGATTTCTCTGTGGCTCACTCGGCACAGGCATCGACTAATTTGAGCAACAGCATGATGTTGCTGTCGCCCAAGGTGATTTACCTTGGGTTGTTTGGCGTTATTTTGCTTGCGGCGGCGGTCTATGTGCCTGATCCGGTGTTCGGGGTTTTGCTGATGGCCAGCGGTCTAACGCTGGCGTTCGTATCGGTTATCGTACGGGTATACAGTTTTCTGAACACGCGGCGGCAACAGGCGATTTACCGCAGTGTTTCGGATTTTGTGGCCCATGATGCCTCGCCCAGCTTTGTAACGGATAACGATGGCGAAGTCGGTTATCTGAATGCGGCGGCGCGGGAGCGGTTTTCCGATTGCTGCGGCAAATCATTGGCGCATGCGTTGCGTGATATGTTTGCCAATCCCTCGGCGGTTTTGTTTCGGATCCAGAATAAAGCACAAGCAACAGGGGCTGCCCGTGAAGCTGTGGTGACGCTGCGCGGGCATATTCGCCTGGCGGTGCATCAGCTGGATGCTGGGGGATTTCTGTGGCGGCTTGAGGATATGGGCGAGCGTGCGATCAACAGTCGTGGGGCCGAAGGGCTGAGCCTGCCGATGCTGACAGCATCGAAATCCGGAACGGTCCTGTTTATGAATGATGCAATGCGCCGACTGCTGGGCGGACGGGTGAAAACGCTGGATCGGGTGTTTAACGATTTGCCGCTAAACAGTGGTCAGGAACATGATGTTGCCGGCAAAGATGGCACTGTGCGCAGTATTGTTGCCGAACTGGAAGGGACTGGCGGGCGGCGCGAGATTTATTTGCTGCCGGGGGCTTTGAGCGGTACGCAAGTTAATGACAACCAGTTTTTTGACAGCTTGCCGATGCCGATGATTAAAATTGCACCGACAGGGCAGGTGGTTCAGGCGAACCGTCTGGCGCGGGGCTTGTTGAACGACCCGATTGAAGGTGCAACCGATCTAGGGGATTTGGTCGAGGGGTTGGGCCGGTCCGTTGTTGACTGGATCGCGGATGCTGCTGTTGGGCGAGGGGGGAGCCAGCCCGAAGTTTTACGGGTGCGGAAATCCGATAAAGAAGTTTATGTAAAAATATCGCTTAGCCGGATCGAGGAAAATGGCGCGCCGCTGTTGATAGCGGTTCTGAATGACGCGACCGAGTTGAAAACACTTGAGGCGCAGTTTGTTCAGAGCCAGAAAATGCAGGCCATCGGCCAATTGGCAGGCGGGGTGGCCCATGATTTCAATAATCTGCTCACCGCGATTTCGGGGCATTGCGATCTGCTGTTATTGCGCCATGACCAAGGTGATACTGATTATGGGGATTTGGTCCAGATCAATCAGAATGCAAACCGTGCGGCCAGCCTTGTTGGCCAGTTGTTGGCCTTTTCCCGTAAGCAAAACCTACAACCCGAAGTGCTGGACTTGCGTGATACACTGTCTGAATTAACCCATCTTCTAAATCGTCTGGTGGGCGAAACAGTGACATTATCTTTGTCCCATGATCCCGGATTGCGGCCCATTCGCGCTGATAAACGCCAGTTAGAACAAGTTTTGATGAATTTGGTTGTAAATGCCCGGGATGCCATGCCCGATGGGGGCGAGATCAGAATTGAGACGACGGGTGTAACCTTGTCGAAAGACTTGAATCGGGACCGCGCGCGTGTTCCGGCCGGGGATTATGTTGTGGTGAAAGTCAGTGACAAGGGCACTGGTATTTCCCCGGATAAGCTGCATAAAATATTTGAACCTTTTTATACCACCAAAGCTGTTGGTAAGGGCACTGGGCTTGGGCTGTCGACGGCTTATGGAATCGTTAAACAGTCTGGTGGATTTATCTTTGTTGATAGTGCGCCAGGCAGCGGCACCTGTTTTTCCCTGTATTTCCCAGCACACGACAAAGTTATTGAAAAGGTGAGTAAAGCGCCGATTGAAAAAGCAAAATTGACAGGAAAACAAGGGGAGGGTGTTATCCTGCTGGTTGAGGATGAGGCCCCCGTACGGGCGTTCGCCTCGCGCGCCCTGCGGTTACGGGGATATACTGTTCTTGAGGCCGAGAGCGCGGAAGATGCTTTGAAAACACTGGAAGACGAGGCGCTGATTGTTGATGTGTTTGTCACTGATGTGATCATGCCCGGTATGGATGGGCCAAGCTGGGTGAAAAAAGCGATGGTTGAACGGCCGGATGTGAAGGTAATCTTTGTGTCCGGATATGCCCAAGAGGATGTGGTTGACCATCAGGCAAAGATTCCCAATTCAGTATTTTTGCCCAAACCGTTTTCCTTGAGCGATCTGACAAATACAGTGCAGCGCCAGTTCCACTAGGTGGTCTTTTGGGGATATCTGTCGGGCAGGATTTTAGTCGCCGTATTGATGTTAGAATTTATCTAATAATTACAGTATACATAGTGTCCAATAGTGATGTAATTCAGTGAATTTTCACTTGATAACCAGTCCTTAACTTCTTTGACTGAAACTTGTTTTATGAAAATTTATGTTGAAATGTTCTCTTTTTGATCTCATAAGGGAGTGAGAACATGAGGTGAACATAGTAGAGATTGCCGCGTTGGCGCGGTTATGAAATAAGGGACGGGAACAATGGCAACAGCAGATCTTTTGAAAATGAGTGACAAGCGCGATACCGACAAACAAAAGGCGCTCGATTCAGCGCTGGCCCAGATTGAACGCCAGTTTGGCAAGGGCTCGATTATGAAATTGGGCCAAGAGGGGGCAGTGCAGGAAATCGAGGCGACCTCGACCGGATCGCTCGGGCTTGATATTGCCCTTGGCATTGGTGGTATCCCGAAAGGGAGGGTCATAGAAATTTATGGCCCGGAATCTTCGGGTAAGACTACATTGACGCTGCACTGTGTGGCCGAAGCTCAAAAAGCTGGCGGCGTTTGCGCCTTTATCGACGCAGAACATGCGCTGGATCCGCTTTATGCCAAAAATCTGGGGGTCAACACGGACGACCTGTTGATCTCGCAACCTGACACAGGCGAGCAGGCCCTGGAAATCACCGACACATTGGTGCGTTCAGGCGCGGTGAATATGATTGTTATTGATTCGGTGGCAGCCCTAACGCCCAAATCCGAACTGGAAGGCGATATGGGCGATGCCAGTGTTGGCGTCCACGCCCGTTTGATGAGTCAGGCAATGCGCAAGCTGACCAGCTCGATTGCAAAGTCAGGCTGCACAGTCATCTTTATCAACCAGATCCGGATGAAAATCGGTGTGATGTTCGGCAGCCCCGAAACCACAACCGGCGGCAACGCGCTGAAATTCTACTCATCAGTCCGGCTGGACATCCGCCGCATCGGCGCGCTGAAGGACCGCGAAGAAATCGTCGGCAACGCCACCCGCGTAAAAGTTGTCAAAAACAAGGTCGCACCACCGTTCAAGCAGGTTGAATTCGACATCATGTATGGCGAAGGTATTTCCAAAATGGGCGAGTTGCTGGACCTTGGAGTTAAAGCGGGCATCGTGGACAAATCCGGCTCGTGGTTTTCTTATGGGGATGAGCGCATTGGGCAGGGCCGCGAAAACGCCAAAGCGTTTCTAAAAGAAAACAGCCGGATGGCCTATGAGATCGAAGATAAAATTCGCGCGGCACACGGGCTTGAGTTTGATATGCCCGAAATCCCGCCCGAATCCTCCGGTGGCGAGGACGTGCTGGAAGCCTGATCCGAAAAAAGAATGCAGATGCGGGGCCGCAGGCATTATGCCTTGCGGCCCTTATCTTTGTGGACAGGCGCGTCTGGCGGGGATAAACGGGTCTGACCCGAAAAAATTTTGCCCAAAGAGCCCAATATGCAAAGCCTGAACGATATCCGAAGCACATTTCTGAATTACTATGGCAAACAGGGGCATGAAATAGTGCCAAGTTCGCCTTTGGTGCCACGCAATGATCCGACGCTGATGTTTGCCAATTCCGGCATGGTGCAGTTCAAGAATCTGTTCACCGGTGTTGAAACCCGCGATTATAAACGGGCCGTAACGGCGCAAAAATGCGTGCGGGCTGGCGGCAAACATAATGATCTGGATAATGTCGGCTATACCGCCCGCCACCATACATTTTTCGAGATGCTGGGTAATTTTTCGTTCGGGGATTATTTCAAGGATGATGCAATCGCATTCGCTTGGGAATTGATCACCAAGGAATTGAAAATCGATGCCGAAAAGCTGGTGGTAACAGTTTACCACGACGATGAAGAGGCCGCGACTATCTGGAAAAAGGTGGCGGGGTTGCCTGATGACAAGATCATCCGCATTGCCACCGATGATAATTTCTGGTCGATGGGGGCGACGGGGCCGTGCGGGCCGTGTTCGGAAATATTCTATGATCACGGCGACCACATCTGGGGCGGCCCCCCTGGCAGTGCGGACGAGGACGGTGACCGGTTCGTTGAAATCTGGAACCTTGTGTTTATGCAATATGAACAGCATGAGGACGGCAGCCGGACCAATCTTCCGAACCAGTCGATTGACACCGGTATGGGCATTGAACGGGTTGCGGCCCTGTTGCAAGGCACGAATGATAATTACGCCACCGACCTGATGCGCAGCTTGATCATGGCTTCGGCTCATGCGACATCAACTGATCCCGATGGGCCGGGGAAAACCCACCACCGTGTGATTGCGGACCACCTGCGTTCGACCTCGTTCCTGTTGGCGGACGGTGTAATGCCGAGCAATGACGGGCGCGGGTATGTGCTGCGCCGAATTATGCGTCGCGCCATGCGCCATGCGCATTTGCTGGGCACAAAAGAGCCATTGATGCACCGATTGGTGCCGGCATTGGTGCAGCAAATGGGCGCGGCCTATCCTGAATTGGGGCAGGCCCAAGCGTTGATCGAGGAAACACTGCATCAAGAAGAAACCCGTTTCAAACAAACACTTGAGCGGGGTTTGCACTTGTTGGATGATGAACTGGAACGGTTGCCTGATGGGGTGGATTTGTCGGGCAAGGCGGCGTTCAAATTATACGACACATACGGATTTCCGCTGGATTTAACTCAGGATGCGATGCGTGAAAAAGGCCGCGGCGTTGATATTGACGGCTTTAATGCCGCGATGGAAGCGCAAAAAGCCAAGGCGCGGGCGGCGTGGTCGGGCACCGGTGAGGAGGCAGATGCGGCAATCTGGTTTGATCTGGCGCAGAAACACGGGGCCAGCGAATTTCTGGGATATGACACGGACACGGCCGAGGGTCAGATTCTGGCGCTGGTTCAGGATGGCGTTGCAATACCGAGCGTCAAGACCGGCGACAAGGTTCAGATCGTGTTGAACCAGACCCCGTTTTACGGCGAAAGCGGTGGGCAGGTTGGCGATAGTGGCACGCTAAAGGTCGAGGGTGGAACGGCCCAGATTACCGATACAAAAAAAGCGGCGGGGATATTTATCCATGTTGCCGAAATTACCGATGGTGAATTGACCGTCGGGCAGGGGGCGGAATTATCTGTCAATCATGCCCGCCGCAGCGCTATTAGGGCCAATCATTCGGCAACGCACCTATTGCACGAAGCCCTGCGCCAAGCGTTGGGGGATCACGTGGCGCAGCGCGGATCTTTAAATGCGGCGGACCGGTTGCGGTTTGATTTCTCGCACGGCAAGGCGCTCGATGCGGATCAATTGCAAGCGGTTGAGGCCGAGGTGAATGACTATATTCGTCAAAACACCGCTGTGGAAACACGGATCATGACGCCCGATGACGCACGCGGGATCGGGGCGCAGGCGTTGTTTGGTGAAAAATACGGCGACGAAGTGCGGGTGGTGTCGATGGGCACCCAGAGCGAGAGCGGTAAAGGGGCCGACGGCAACACCTATTCTCTGGAATTATGCGGCGGCACACATGTGCGCCAGACAGGTGACATTGGCCTGTTTGCCCTGCTCGGCGACAGTGCGTCATCTGCGGGGGTGCGCCGGATCGAGGCGTTAACTGGGGCGGCGGCACTGGATTATCTGGCAGGGCAGGAGCGTGCGCTGGCGCAGGTTGCGGGCCTTCTTAAGGCGCAACCCGTAGAGGTTTTAGCGCGAGTGAAGGTGTTGATGAATGAGCGCAAGGCATTGCAAAACGAGGTGACGCAACTGCGCCGTGAGTTGGCAATGTCGGGGGGGGCCGGACAAGCGGTTACACAAGAACCACGTGAAATCAACGGGATAAAGTTCATATCTCAAGTGCTAAAAGGTGTGAACGGCAAGGATTTGCGCGGGCTGGTTGACGAGCATAAGGCACGGATTGGATCGGGTGCGGTTTTGTTGATTGCCGATGCCGGTGGCAAGGCTGCTGTGGCGGCTGGGGTCAGTGATGACCTGACGGACCGGGTTTCGGCGGTGGATGTAGTCAAGGCTGCCGTCAGCGAATTGGGCGGTGTTGGCGGCGGAGGCCGTCCCGACATGGCGCAAGGTGGCGGCAAGGATGTGGACAATGCGGCAGCTGCGATCAAGGCTGCGGAAAAAATACTGGAAGGATCGTGAAATGGTTGCTTATGCGATGGTGCATATTGATGTGAATGACGCGGATGTTTACGCGAAATACGCGGAACTGGCGGGGCCGGCGGTGGCCCAATATGGTGGTGAATTTCTGGCCCGTGGTGGCGAGTGTTTTCACATGGAAGGCGAAGGGCGTTCGCGCAATGTGATTATCCGTTTCAAGGATATGGACACGGCAAAAGCCTTTTATAACGGGCCAGAATATCAAGAAGCGCTGTCTTACGGGCTGAGATCGGCGGATCGGGAATATACATTTGTTGAAGGTGTCTGACATCCGACAAATAACACAACAATAAAGGCCGGACATCTGATGATGGTCCGGCCTTTTTATTTTATCATTACGACTTAGCTATCTGAACGCGCCGCGCGTTTACGCTCGTGCGGGTCCAGATGGCGTTTGCGCATCCGAACCGCATTTGGCGTAACTTCGACCAACTCGTCATTGTCGATATAGGCAATGCTTTCTTCCAGGGACAGGGTGATCGGGGTGGTCAGGCGCACGGCCTCGTCGGTGCCCGATGCCCGCACGTTGGACAGTTTTTTACCCTTTAGCGGGTTCACTTCCAGATCATTTTCACGGGTGTGTTGACCGATGATCATGCCGGTATAAACCTGTTCCTGCGCACCGATAAACATGCGGCCACGATCCTCGAGGTTAAACAGCGCATAGGCCACGGACACGCCGTTCTCCATCGAAATCAGAACGCCAGAGCGACGGCCCGGGATGGACCCTTTATGCGGGGCCCACTCGTGGAACACACGGTTCAAAACGCCAGTGCCGCGCGTATCGGTCATGAATTCACCGTGGTACCCGATCAGGCCGCGCGATGGCACATGCGCGATGATGCGGGTTTTACCCACGCCTGCCGGTTTCATTTCAACCAGATTACCCTTGCGCACGCCAGTCAGTTTTTCGATCACCGCACCGGAGTATTCATCATCCACATCAATGGTGACTTCTTCAACCGGTTCGCATTTCGCCCCGTCAATTTCCTGAAACAGCACTTGCGGGCGCGAAATGGACAGCTCGAACCCTTCGCGGCGCATGTTCTCGACCAGAACACCCATTTGCAGCTCACCTCGGCCAGCGACCTCGAACGCGTCACCCCCCGGGGTGTCGGTGACTTTAATCGCGACGTTGCTTTCGGCTTCTTTCATCAGACGGTCACGGATGACGCGGCTTTGCACCTTTTTGCCGTCACGACCGGCCAAGGGGCTATCGTTAATGCCAAAGGTCACGGTGATGGTCGGCGGATCAATCGGCTGGGCCGGAATGGCGGTATCAACGTCCAGCGCACATAGGGTGTCGGCAACCGTGGTGGTGGACATACCGGCGATGGACACGATGTCACCCGCTTCGGCCAGATCAATCGATTTTTGCTCGAGTCCACGGAACGCCAGAATTTTGGTGACGCGGAATTGCTCGATTTTGTCGCCATCGCGGCTCAGACCTTTGATGGTTTCGCCAACTTTCAGTGTGCCGGTCTCAACACGACCTGTCAGCAAGCGGCCAATGAACGGGTCCGCGCCAAGCGTGGTGGCCAGCATTGAAAATGGCTCGCCAGCTTGGGCGATTTGTGCGGGGGCTGGCACATGTTTGATGATCAAATCAAACAGCGCATCCAGATTTTTGCGTGACCCGTCCAGTTCCACATCTGCCCAGCCGGAACGACCGGATGCATACATCGCGGGGAAATCCAGCTGCTCATCTGTGGCATCCAGATTGGAGATCAGGTCGAACACCTCGTCCAGCGCGCGGTCTGGTTCGGCGTCGCCTTTATCAACCTTGTTCAGTACCACGATGGGGCGCAGACCAAGGGCAAGCGCCTTACTGGTCACAAATTTGGTTTGTGGCATCGGTCCTTCGGCCGCATCCACCAGCAGCACAACACCATCAACCATCGACAGGATGCGCTCAACCTCGCCACCGAAATCCGCGTGGCCGGGGGTGTCTACAATGTTAATGCGCACGCCATTCCAGACCACGGAAGTGGGTTTGGCAAAAATGGTGATGCCACGTTCGCGTTCCAGATCATTGCTGTCCATCGCACGCTCAACGGTTTCTTCGTTTTCACGATAGTTACCGGATTGTTTCAGCATTTCGTCGACAAGCGTGGTTTTGCCGTGGTCAACGTGGGCGATAATAGCGATATTTCGCATGTCCATAAGATTAGCCTTTTCGGGATGTTTGAGCGCCGCTTACCCTGCCTTGGGCGCAATTGAAAGCCCTAAGCGGGTGGAAGGTATGAAAAAGGGCAGGGGTGTGTGCCCCCGCCCCATTATTTGGGTTTGATCGTGGTTAAGCGGCTACATTGCCTTGTTCAGGTTCGTATCAATCGCCTCAAGGAAACCCTCGGTGGTCAGCCATTTTTGCTCTGGCCCAACCAGCAGCGCCAGATCTTTGGTCATTTGGCCGCTTTCAACCGTATCAACGACCACGCGTTCCAGCGTTTCGGCGAATGATTTCAGTTGTGCGTTACCATCCAGTTTGGCACGGTGCTTCAGGCCACCTGTCCACGCATAGATCGAAGCGATCGAGTTGGTCGAGGTTGCTTCGCCTTTCTGGTGCTGACGATAGTGGCGGGTGACGGTGCCGTGGGCCGCTTCGGCTTCGACTATTTTGCCATCCGGCGTCATCAGTTGCGAGGTCATCAGCCCAAGAGAACCAAAGCCTTGTGCCACGGTGTCGGACTGCACATCACCATCGTAGTTCTTACATGCCCAGACGAATTTGCCGGACCATTTCATCGCCGCCGCGACCATATCGTCGATCAGGCGGTGCTCATAGGTGATGCCTTTCTTGGCGAAATCCTTGGCAAACTCGGCGTCGAAAATTTCCTGAAACAGGTCTTTGAAACGGCCATCGTATGCTTTGAGGATAGTGTTTTTGGTCGACAGATAGACGGGCCAGCCAAGGTTCAAACCGTAGTTCAGCGAGGCACGAGCGAAATCGCGGATGCTGTCATCGCGGTTGTACATGCCCATCGCCACGCCAGCGCTGGGGGCATCGTAAATCTCGTGCTCGATCACCGCGCCGTCTTTACCGACGAATTTCATCGACAGTTTGCCAGGGCCGGGGAACAGAAAATCAGTGGCTTTATACTGATCACCAAAGGCGTGGCGGCCAATGACAATCGGGTCGGTCCAGCCGGGCACAAGGCGTGGCACGTTTTTACAGATGATCGGAGCGCGAAAAATCGTGCCGCCCAGAATGTTGCGAATGGTGCCATTCGGGGAGCGCCACATTTTCTTCAGGCCAAATTCCTCGACCCGTGCCTCGTCCGGTGTGATGGTCGCACATTTGACGCCAACGCCGTATTTCTGGATCGCGTGTGCTGCATCAATGGTGATCTGGTCATCGGTGTCGTCGCGCGCTTCCATGCCCAGATCGTAGTATTTCAGGTCAAGGTCCAGATAGGGCAGGATCAGTTTCTTTTTGATGAAATCCCAGATAATGCGGGTCATTTCATCGCCGTCGAGTTCGACAACGGGGTTTTCTACCTTGATCTTGGTCATTGGGTGCTCCGGTTCAGTTGGATTCGGTTAGGTGCCTTGTAGCGCAAAGGCAGGCTAGGGGAAAGGCTGTATGCGATTGTATACTGCTCTGCGGGTGCATAGCTGACCCAATAGGTCGCGTAACAAAAAACGATGTGATTATACTGTATACAGCCTAGGGTTTGGCGAGCTTATCAAGATATTGTTGCGCCCGTTTATTGGCCCTGTGCACACGAATAAAGGTGCGATAGCTTTCTTGGGTGGTGGAAGAAGTCGCGCCAATAATTTCGCCAACATCTTCAACGATCTGGTCATTGTCATGATCTTTCGCTGCTTTTAGGGCGCCCAGTGCCAGCTTATTGGCAATCTCTTCTACAATGGTACTCATCTGAGCTTACCTTGTTGTTTCTGTCAGGCGGCGCTTAACATAGGTTTCTACGTTGCCTTGCAGTGTGTCCATGTGGTCATCCTCAAAGAAGTGGCCAGAGCCCTCGATTTCCTGGTGGGTGATGGTGATGCCTTTTTGCTCGTGCAGCTTTTCAACCAGAATATCGGTATCTTGTGGCGGGGCCACGCGGTCGGCGGATCCGTTGATGATCAGGCCCGAGGCGGGGCAGGGCGCCAAAAAGCTGAAGTCATACATGTTGGCGGGCGGTGAGACGCTGATAAATCCGGTGATTTCAGGGCGGCGCATTAACAGTTGCATGCCGATCCACGCTCCGAACGAAAATCCGGCGACCCAGCAATGTTTGGAATTCGGGTTCAGGGTTTGCAGGTAATCCAGCGCGCTTGCTGCATCCGACAATTCGCCCACACCCTGATCATATTCGCCTTGCGACCGTCCCACACCACGAAAATTGAACCGCAACACGGTGAACCCCATATTGTAGAACGTGTAATGCAGGTTATAGACCAGACGATTGTTCATCGTGCCGCCAAATTGCGGATGCGGATGCAAAACGATGGCAATCGGCGCGTCTTTGGCTTTTTGCGGGTGATACCGGCCTTCGATGCGCCCCTCGGGGCCGGGAAAAATGACTTCGGGCATGT
The DNA here is from genome assembly GCF_056498605.1 of Profundibacter sp. NCBI lineage: Bacteria > Pseudomonadati > Pseudomonadota > Alphaproteobacteria > Rhodobacterales > Paracoccaceae > Profundibacter > Profundibacter sp. The sequence goes on along the minus strand of NZ_JBSMEZ010000027.1, from coordinate 6,288 downwards.
ATTGTCCTTATATTATTGGGCGCGTTGACTGAACTCATCAGGCACCATAGACCATTCCATAATCAGCGGATGCTGATAGCGGGTTATGGTCGAAGTAAGCGCACAACCTGCGGACGTCAATGTTTTTGGGGGTTTAAGGCGATGAAACTGAGCACAAAAGGCCGATATGCAATGGTTGCACTGGCGGATTTGGCGATTCAGCCCGGCGATGGGCTGGTATCCTTGGCGGAGATTTCGGCCCGACAGGATATTTCGCTGCCATATCTGGAGCAGTTGTTTGTGAAATTGCGCCGCGCTGATCTGGTCGAGTCCGTGCGCGGGCCCGGGGGCGGATACCGGTTGACCTGCCCGCCCGCCGAAATCCGTATATCGGATGTGATGTGTGCGGTGGACGAGACCGTTTCGGCGATGCACACAGGGGCAGGTGCCAAGGGTGGCGCGTCGGGATCACGGGCGCAATCCATGACCAACAGGTTGTGGGAGGGATTATCGGCGCATGTATATGTGTTTTTACATCAAACGCGTCTGTCGGATGTGATCCAGAACGAATTGGCGCCTTGTCCGGCGGTTCCTGTATTGTTCGAGGTTGTGGATGAGAAATGAGCGGTTGCGCCGCCTGACGGCGTCGCCCCGAGCATTTTGCCCCTGCGGGCCAAAGTGCAGTGCCTGCGGCGCGGATATTTAAGCAAAAGAGAAACGGGGAAGTTATGGCTCGGACCTATCTGGACTGGAATGCAACCACGCCCTTGCGCGATGAGGCGCGGGTGGCGATGATTGCGGCAATGGATGTGATGGGGAACCCGTCTTCGGTGCATTTCGAGGGGCGTGCGGCGCTTTCGGTCGTCGAAAAGGCGCGGGGCCAGATTGCGGCGGCGTTCGGAGCGGACGGGGCAGATGTGATTTTCACTGCCAGCGCGACCGAGGCCGCGGCACTGGCGATGGCGGCGCGGGGTTTGCATTGTGGCGGGATCGAGCATGATGCGGTTGCAGCATGGGGCAAGGCAGAGTTAGCGGCGGATGCGCAGGGGCGGGTTTCGGTGACTGATCCGGCGGTGACTGCCTTGCAGGTGGCCAACAGCGAAACGGGGGTATTACAGGAATTACCCGAAGGGCTGGCGCTGACGGATGCCACCCAAGCCTTTGGTAAAATCCCGTTTGCGTTCAACTGGTGTGGCGCTGATATGGCGCTGATTTCGGCGCATAAGCTGGGCGGACCCAAAGGTGTGGGGGCATTGGTGGTCAAACGGGGCAGCGACTTAAGCGCGCAGGTTCGCGGTGGCGGGCAGGAAATGGGACGGCGCGCGGGCACCGAAAACGTCATAGGAATTGCGGGTTTCGGGGCAGCAGCCGAGGCGGCGGCGCGGGATTTGGCCAATGGAATCTGGGATGAAGTTGCCGAAATTAGAAAGATTCTAGAAATAATGCTGGCAGAATCAGAAAAAGATACTATTTTTGTCGGGAATGAGGTCGCGCGGCTTCCGAATACCTCCTGTTTTGCTGTCGCCGGTTGGAAAGGCGAGACGCAAGTGATGCAGATGGACCTTGCCGGGTTTGCGGTTTCGGCTGGATCGGCCTGCTCAAGTGGCAAGGTGCGGGCGAGCCGAGTTTTGCAGGCGATGGGGTTCGATGACGAGATTGCAGCCAGCGCGATCAGGGTCTCGATTGGGCCTGACACGACGAAGGACGATGTGGTGCGCTTTGCCAAAGCATGGCGCGAACAGTTGGAAAAATTCAAAGCGCGGCGGGCGTGAAAGGAAAACAGATGGCGGCGATAAGCGAAATGATAGCCAAGGATGGTGTCGAGGAAGAAACCGTTGATGCGGTTCGCAGCCTTGCCGGTAATTACAAATACGGCTGGGATACTGATATCGAGATGGAATACGCGCCCAAGGGTGTGAACACCGATATCGTGCGGCTGATTTCCGAAAAGAACGAAGAACCGGAATGGATGCTGGAATGGCGTCTGGCGGCGTTCGAGCGGTGGGAAAAGCTGAAAGAGCCGACATGGGCGATGGTGAATTACCCTGATATCGACTTTCAGGACATCTATTATTACGCGCGGCCCAAATCGATGGAAGTGAAGCCGAAGTCATTGGACGAGGTTGATCCGAAGCTGTTGGCGACCTACGAGAAGCTGGGCATTCCGCTGCGCGAGCAGATGATTTTGGCCGGTGTCGAGGGGGCCGAGGCGGCACCTGCTGAAGGGCGCAAAGTGGCGGTCGACGCGGTTTTTGACTCCGTTTCCGTGGGCACTACGTTCCAAAAAGAACTGGCCGAGGCAGGGGTTATTTTCTGCTCGATCTCGGAAGCGATCCGCGAGCATCCCGAGCTGGTGAAGAAGTATCTGGGCACGGTTGTTCCGGTGTCTGACAACTTTTACGCCACATTGAATAGCGCGGTGTTTTCGGACGGATCATTCGTTTACATCCCGCCCGGTGTGCGCTGCCCGATGGAGCTGTCGACCTATTTCCGCATCAATGCCGAGAACACCGGCCAGTTTGAACGCACCCTGATCATTGCCGATAAAGGCAGCTATGTCAGCTACTTGGAGGGTTGCACCGCCCCCAAACGCGATGTGGCACAGCTGCACGCGGCGGTGGTTGAGATCATCATCGAGGAAGACGCCGAGGTGAAATACTCCACTGTGCAAAACTGGTATCCCGGCGACGAGAACGGCAAGGGCGGGATTTATAATTTCGTCACCAAGCGGGCTGATTGCCGTGGCGACAATGCTAAAGTCATGTGGACGCAGGTCGAGACGGGTTCGGCTGTGACATGGAAATATCCAAGCTGCATTTTGCGCGGCGACAATTCACAGGGCGAGTTTTACTCGATTGCCATCACCAACAATTACCAGCAAGCCGATACCGGCACCAAGATGGTGCATCTGGGCGCTGGCACCAAATCGCGGATTGTGTCCAAAGGGATTTCGGCGGGCCGCGCGCAGAATACCTATCGCGGGCTGGTTTCAATGCACCCGAAGGCGCAGAATTCGCGCAATTATACCCAGTGCGACAGCCTGTTGATCGGCGATAAATGCGGGGCGCATACGGTGCCTTATATCGAGGTAAAAAATAACAGTAGCCGCGTGGAACATGAGGCGACGACGTCCAAGGTGGACGATGAGCAAATGTTCTATTGCCGTCAGCGTGGCATGGGCGAGGAAGAAGCCGTGGCGTTGATCGTCAACTGCTTTGCCAAGGAAGTGCTGCAAGCGCTGCCGATGGAGTTTGCTATGGAAGCACAGGCACTGGTGGCGATTTCGCTTGAGGGGAGCGTTGGGTAACTTGCTGTTTGGTCATCATCATAGAGACGGGTACTATAACATTAATGTCCGGAGTCTTGGCAGTGACGCGTTTGCTGTGTTCATGGTGTTTCTGGCCGTCGTATGTGGTGTGATGGCAATTGGCGTTTGGCAGTTTGCTGCATATCTAACGATGCAACAGATGATCGGCATTGCCTTTGTCACTGGGCTGGCTGTTTCCGGGATCTACGGGGTGCGAATGGCGAAACGGAATGAGAAAAGGGCGCTGGATACTGCTCGTGAAAAGAGTAATGAGAAAAAAGCCGAAACCCAAAAACAAATCGACGCCATGCTGCGGGGCAATTCCAAAATTCCTGAGGTGAAGCGATGACCACAACTGCCATCCCAAAACGCCTGCCGCCGCCTGAACCGATCCGCCTGCTGATGACGGCGTTTATGGCGTTTATCAAAGGTGCTGTGATCTCGGCCATTTTGGTGGCCCCGTTTCTGGGTATCTGGCCGGCGGTTGGCACGTCGCTGGTGTTTACCACATTCTGCGTTTGGCTGGCCCATAAAAAGGGGCCGGGTGTGGGGATTATCGTGCGAAAGCCTGCGCAGCACCCAACAATAGAAAATCTGGATAGCTGATATCCGGCAGTGAAAAGATGAATAGCTTATAAATGAAATGCGCTTGAGGAAATAAAATGTTAAATATCAAAAACCTACACGTCAAACTTGAAGAGGAAGACAAGCAAATCCTGAAAGGTGTTGATCTGGAAATCGGCGCGGGTCAGGTGCATGCGATCATGGGGCCGAACGGGTCGGGGAAATCGACCCTGTCCTATGTATTGTCGGGGCGCGCAGGGTATGAGGTGACGGAAGGCACGGCCACATTGCTGGGTCAGGACCTGCTGGAACTGGAGCCAGAAGAGCGCGCCGCATTGGGGCTGTTTTTGGCCTTCCAGTACCCTGTTGAAATTCCTGGGGTGGGCAACATGACCTTCCTGCGCACGGCGGTTAATTCGCAACGCAAAGCGCGGGGCGAGGATGAATTGTCGGCGGGCGAGTTCCTGAAGGACATCCGCGCCAAGGCCAAGACGCTAAAAATCGATGCCGAGATGCTGAAACGACCCGTCAATGTGGGTTTTTCCGGTGGCGAGAAAAAGCGCAACGAGATTTTGCAAATGGCGATGCTGGAGCCAAAGATGTGCATTCTGGATGAAACCGATTCTGGGCTGGATGTGGATGCGATGAAACTGGTGGCGGAGGGTGTGAATGCGTTGCGCAGCGAGGGGCGTTCGTTTTTGGTTATCACGCATTATCAACGACTTCTGGACCATATCAAACCTGATGTTGTGCATATTATGGCCGATGGGCGGATCATTAAATCTGGTGGTCCCGAACTGGCGCTTGAGGTCGAAAACAACGGCTATGCCGATCTGTTGGCGGAGGTTGCCTGATGGAAGCCGCACGCAAATCAGCACAGGCGCGATTGCAGGCGATGGGCCTGCCGCAGCGCCGTGATGAATACTGGAAATACACCCGCCCCGACCTGTTAACCACCGATGATGTGGCACCGGCCGCGCTGTTGATCCTTGATGAGGCGCCGCTGTTTGACACGGTGGAGCGTTTGAAAATCGTCTTTGTTGACGGGGTGTTTGATGCAGATGCGTCTGATGATCTGTCGATGGACGGGATCGAGATTTCGCAATTGAAAGACGCGGCAGATTGGGCGGATGACCTATACGGAACGCTAGAGGAAAACGGGCAAACGCCTGTTGCCCGCCCGTTGGCGGCATTGAACAGCGCCAAGGCGACGCAAGGCATTGTGATCCGTGCTACCGCCAAGGCAAGCAAACCTGTCAGTCTGATTTATATAAGAAAATCAGAAGTATCTGATGTGATGCTACACCATGTTATCCACGTGGAAGAGGGCGCCGACCTGACCATTCTGGAAAATGGCCCCGCTGCGGCACGGCTGAATACGGTGATGGAAGTGGACATTTCTGACAAAGGCGCGTTCCACCATGTGCGCGCAATGGGGCGTGACCACGCGCGTCGCGCGGCGACGCATATTTTCGGGCGTTTGGGCCACGAGAGCACCTTCAAAAGTTTTACCATGACGGTGAACGGCAAGCTGACTCGCAACGAGGTCGTGTTGGAAATCAACGGCAATAACGCGGTCGCTCATGTGGCTGGTGCCGCGATGGGGGATGGTGATTTTCTGCATGATGACACCGTCTTTATCACCCACGACAGCCTGAATTGCGAAAGCCGTCAGGTGTTCAAAAAAGTGCTGCGCAACGGGGCGACCGGTGTTTTTCAGGGCAAGATTCTGGTTAAAGAGGGCGCACAGAAAACCGATGGCTACCAGATGAGCCAATCGTTGTTGCTGGACGATGATTGCCAGTTTTACGGCAAGCCAGAGCTGGAAATTTACGCCGATGATGTGCTGTGTAGTCACGGGTCGACCACGGGCGCGATTGACGACGAGGCGATGTTCTATTTGCAATCGCGCGGCGTGAGCAAAACAGAGGCACAAGACCTGCTGGTACTGGCATTTCTGGATGCCGCCGTGGACGAGATCGAGGATGAAGCCATCGCCGACGACATCCGCTCGCGGCTAGAGGGTTGGCTGTCACGTCGGCGGGGCTAATCGGACATGGCGCTGACACGTGATATAGTGGCGACGTATCGTAGCCCTGCCAAGGTGATGAAACGCCAGCTGGAGCGTGGCCAAAGCGAGCCTTTTGCGTTGTCCTTGGCGATGGCGGGTTGCGTGGTTGCCTTTGTCGCACAATGGCCGCGGATATCGCGTGAGACCGTTCTGGCCGGTGGTGGAGAAGAGGGGTATTTGCCCTATTATTCCGCCTTCATTGCCTTACTTTTCATCATGCCGCTTATCCTTTATGTGCTGGCTGGCGTTTCGCATCTGGTGGCGCGGATGTTGGGTGGGCAGGGCAGTGGATATGGCGCGCGGATGGCTGTGTTCTGGGCGTTTCTGGCCTCCTCGCCGGTGTTTTTATTACATGGAATGGTTGCCG
>NZ_JBSMEZ010000026.1:0-5130 GCF_056498605.1 Profundibacter sp. | reverse complement strand
GTTCTGTCAAAAACCACGATCTATTCGCTGGATATGGGCGCGCTGCTGGCTGGCACACGGTACCGTGGCGATTTCGAGGAACGGCTAAAAGCGGTGATGACCGAACTTGAGGAACATGACGACGCGGTGCTGTTCATCGACGAAATTCACACCATTATCGGCGCTGGTGCCACATCGGGCGGCGCGATGGATGCGTCCAACCTGCTGAAACCTGCATTGCAGGGCGGCAAGCTGCGCTGCATGGGGTCAACCACCTACAAGGAATTCCGCCAGCATTTTGAAAAGGACCGTGCCTTGTCGCGCCGGTTCCAGAAAATCGACGTGAACGAGCCATCGGTCGAGGATACGATCAAAATCCTGAAAGGGGTGAAATCCTATTTCGAGGATCACCACGGCATCCGCTACACCATGGAGGCGATCAAAACGGCTGTCGAGTTGTCCGCGCGTTACATAACCGACCGCAAACTGCCCGACAAAGCCATCGACGTAATCGACGAGGCCGGCGCGGCACAACATTTGTTACCGGAAAGCAAACGACGTAAAACCATTGGCGTGAAAGAGATCGAGGTGGTTGTCTCGAAACTCGCCCGTATCCCCGCCAAATCTGTATCCAAGGATGATACCGAAATCCTGCGCGATCTGGAAAAATCGCTGAAACGCGTGGTGTTCGGCCAAGACCCCGCAATCGAGGCACTGGCCTCCGCAATCAAGCTGGCCCGCGCTGGCCTGCGCGAACCGGAGAAACCCATCGGCAACTACCTGTTCGCAGGCCCAACTGGCGTGGGGAAAACCGAGGTCGCCAAACAGCTGGCTGATACGCTGGGTGTGGAACTGCTGCGTTTTGACATGTCCGAATACATGGAAAAACACGCCGTTTCCCGCCTGATTGGCGCCCCTCCCGGCTATGTCGGTTTTGATCAGGGCGGTATGCTGACAGATGGTGTGGATCAGCACCCGCATTGCGTGCTGCTGCTGGACGAAATGGAAAAGGCGCATCCGGATGTTTACAACATCCTGTTGCAGGTGATGGACCACGGCAAACTGACCGACCATAACGGGCGCACGGTGGATTTCCGCAATGTGATCCTGATTATGACCACCAATGCCGGTGCATCCGAAATGGCGAAAGAGGCGATCGGCTTTGGCCGTGACCGTCGCGAGGGTGAAGACACTGCTGCAATTGAGCGCACATTCACCCCAGAATTCCGCAACCGTCTGGATGCCACCATCAGCTTTGCGCCCCTTAGCAAGGATGTGATCGCCCAAGTGGTCGAGAAATTCGTGCTGCAACTGGAAGCGCAATAGATGGACCGCAATGTGTCGATTGAACTGACCAAAGCGGCGGCTGACTGGCTGGGCGACAAGGGCTATGACGATAAAATGGGCGCACGCCCGCTGGCCCGCGTCATTCAGGAATACATCAAAAAACCGCTGGCCGAGGAATTGCTGTTTGGCAAACTGGCCAAAGGTGGATTGGTCAAGGTCGGGACAAAAGACGGCAAGCTGGATATCCAGATCCTGTCACCGCAAAAACGCCGCCTGTCCGAGGATAAGCCACCCTTGCTGACAGCGGAATGATCCGTACGGGCTTAACGCTGCTTGCATTTGTCGCCGCCTCCCCACTCGCGGCGCAAGAGATGTCGCTCGCCCTGCCGCTGGATTGCACCCTTGGCCAAACCTGTTACGTCCAGCAATATGTTGACCGTGACGAAGGCCCTGATCACAGCGATTTCGCCTGTGGCAAGTTGAGCTATGACGGCCACAAAGGCACCGATTTCGCCTTGCCCAGCCTTGCCGCGATGCAAGCGGGCGTTGATGTTCTGGCCGCCGCGGGCGGGGTTGTCACCGGCATCCGCAACAATATGCCAGACATCATGCAAAGTGCGCCGAACGCCCCCGACATATCGGGCAAGGAATGTGGCAACGGCGTCGTGGTCACGCACGACAACGGTTGGGAAACCCAGTATTGCCACATGAAAAAGGGCTCGATCACCGTTGCGCGTGGCGATCATATTTCCCAAGGCGACGTGTTGGGCGCAGTTGGCCTAAGTGGCGAAACCCAGTTCCCCCATGTCCACCTGTCGGTGCGTAAAGATGGCAATGTCATTGACCCATATGATGCCGACGAGGTCCTGACCTGTAATGACCCCGATCTGGACAGCCTGTGGCAAACCGATATGGCTTATGTCGGCACGGGCATCATCAATCTGGGCTTTAGCAATAGCGTGCCGAAATACGCAGACATCAAGGCCGGGGGCGCACATAGTGCGGCGCTGCCAACCGATACCCCCGCACTGGTGTTTTGGGGTTACGCCTATGGCGGACAAAAGGGCGATGTTCTGGAACTGCTGATTGATGGCCCCAAAGGCGAAGTGATCCGCCACCGTGCCAATCTGGAAAAACCCCAAGCCCAGTTTTTCCGTGCCGCCGGTAAACGCACCAAAAGTGCTGGCTGGCCCACCGGCACCTATACCGGAACGACAACTTTGCTGCGGGGCGGGTATGTTCTGGCACAACGCGAGATCACCCTGCAGATCGAGTAGGCCCTGATCAACGCTCGGTAAACTTCAGCTCGATCCGGCGGTTCTGTGCGCGGGCCTCAGGTGTATCTGCCGGATTGATCGGCTGATATTCCCCAAACCCGTTCGCCGCCAGCCGGTTCGGCGCAATCCCCAGCGACTCGGACATATACCGCACGACAGACAGGGCGCGCCCCTGACTAAGTTCCCAATTGTCCCGATACCGCCCAAAGCCCGACAAAGGCTGGTTGTCCGTATGCCCATCCACCCGGATCACCCAGTCAATCTCGGGCGGGATGTCATCCGAAACCCGTTTCAAAATCGCCGCAATGCGGGCGATCTGCGCGCGACCCGCATCTGACAACTCCGCATCACCCGTCTGGAACAAAACCTCGCTTGAAAACACAAAGCGGTCACCAACAATGCGCACACCTTCCTCGCGCCCCAACAGGTCGCGCAACTGCCCGAAGAACTCGCTTTTATACCGTGCCAAATCCTTGGTTTCAGCCTCCAGCCGAATGCGCTCGGCCTCTTCCAGCTGACGGCGGCGCTTTTCCTCGGCGGCGACACGGGCCAAAGCTGTGTTCAATTGCGACCCAAGCGCCTGCAACTGCACATCCGATTGCGCATCCCGCGCGGCAGAATCGTCCAGCAGCGATTGCAAGCCCCCCAATTGGGTGCGCAACGCCGCGACCTGCTCGTTCAGCAACGCCAGTTTGCGCTGCTCGTCCAAGGTCTGCGCCTCCTGCTCGGACAGCGCCTTTTGCGCCACGGCCAGCAACGCGGCCCGCTCCTCGGCCACGCTCAACTGCGCCTTGGCATCCAGATCGGATGCACCTTTTGCCACCTCAGCTGCCGCCAGCAATGTCAGCGTTTCCTCGGCCCGTTTGCGCTGCTCCTCTAGCGCCAGCGTCATCGCTGTCAGTTCGGTATCCGCATTTTTCAACCGCTCACGCAGGGCCTCAGCCGCGGCTGCATCGGTCAATCGCGCGACTTCCTCCTCGCTCAATTCGGCCTCAACTCCGGCCAATCTTACGCGCAAGGCCTGCGCCGCAGCAGCCTCAGCCAGCTTGGCAGCTTCCTCTTTGCTTAATTCGGCTTCAAGCCCAGCCAAGTTTTCGCGCAAGACTTGCCCCGCTTCGGCCTCAGCCAAAGCGGCCTTCTGGGCTTGCGATAATTGCCCCTCTACCGTAGCCAACTGGCCTTCCAGCTCACTCCCCCGCGACACAGCCCCATCCAGACGCGCCAATACATCAGCCAGCGTTTCATCCTGCGCCGTGGCACGGTTGCGCATATCGGCAATCAACGCCTGCAACGCATCCTGGCGGGCCGCTGCCAATCGGGCCGTTTCGGCCTGCACATCGATTTCCTCGCGCGCCTTTGCCAGTGCCAGTTGCAGCGCCTCCTGATCCGAAATCAGCTGACTACGCGCGGTATCGGCATCCGCCAGCCGTTGTGCCAATACCTCGCCCTCGCCCAGTGCCGCATCGCGCTCGGCCAATAGGCTTGCAACCTGTGCTTCAAATCCGGTGATTGCGACGCGTTTCTGTTGTAGCTCTGCGGCCTGCGCATCCGACTGAGCCGTCAGGGATGCGATCAGCGTCAACTGTGTTTCCGCCACGCTGCGGGCCTCGGCCAAGGAACTATCCAGCCGCGCAACATCGTCTTCTAACCCAGCCGCACGTTGCTGCGACAGCCCCAGCGCATCCGCCAATCCAATGATCTGCGAACTTAGATCATCCAGTTCGGTTTCCTGTCCGGTGATAGTTTCGCGCAGCACAAATTGCACCACCATGAAAATGGTCAGCACAAACATCAGCACCAGTAATAGCGCCGTCATCGCATCGACAAACCCAGGCCAGATCGAGGCCTGAAACCGTTGCCCTGTGCGACGACTAAGCGCCATCAGCCCTGCCCCCGCCCGCCGCCTTTGGGCGTCACTGCGCGGATCGCTTTGGTCAGCGCAGCAAGATCACTGCGCAATTCGCCTGTGACTTCTTGGCGGCCCGCCGACATTTCCTCAAGCACCCGCAGCAATTGCACATCAATTGAACGCAGTCGCATCCGGCTTTCGGCATCCACATGCGCCCCGCCCTCTTTGGCCTGCTCCGTCAGCAGCTGCACCAGCGCATCCTGCCCGTCTGCCACCCGTATCAGGGCATCCGATGTGCCGATTTCCTGTGCCATCCGGTCGGTCAGCCGTTCCACCGACGTGGCCAGTGCCCCCAGTTTTTCGTCCACCATCGCACGGCTGACATCGGACTGGGTGAACATAGTGCGCATGGCTTCCATCTGTTCCGACATATGGTCCAGCACGCCGGCGATCACGCCTTGTTCGCCACCGTCGCCGTCCCCGGAAGAAAATCCAACGCGGGTGATCGTCGACAGCCATTCTTCCAATTCGCGGTAAAACCGGTTTTGACCGTGGCTGGCAAATAATTCCAGCAACCCGACAACCAGTGATCCCGCCAATCCCAACAGGGACGAGGCAAACGCCGTGCCCATGCCGCCCAGTTGTTTTTCCAATCCGGTCATCAGGCGGCCAAACACCTCGATGCCGCTTTCCCCATTTGAAGGGGCCAATGCGCGGATGGTTTCGACTAGAGCGGGG